>CAZQLG010000399.1:0-3008 GCA_964594105.1 uncultured Desulfococcus sp.
TAACATTTAATTATATCACATGCTGATGAAAGCATGTGATGAAGTGCCTTTGTGAAAATCATGAATCGGAGAAAAGAAGTGAAATCTTCACAGCAGCATTCTGAACAGGAATTGAAAAGACTTCGTCTGTTCGGCATTGTTTTTGTGATTATCGGGATTTGCTTTACAATGCACGGCGGGATAAATCTTATCGGAATCTACAACCGGGAAAGTCATATGTTCGCGCTTGAAGAAGGGTTTACACCGGAAAAAGGAAGGATGTGGTCGGAATTTCTGGCAGGCATGTCTGTTTGTTTAATCGGGGCGCTGGTGTGGATAAAAGCGGGGATCGATCTAAAAAAAGAGAAAAAATTAGAATAATCCGGAAATGGATTACTTACGAAGCGCTTTTGATCCCTTTGATTTCAATGGCGGCGGGGTTAAAAGCAATGGTCAAAAAAATAATTATTTTGAATGGTCATCCAGAATTTTTTCTGCTTCCGCCATGGCGGTGACGTTTTCGGCATGATATCCCACATCCATCGAAGCATTGTCAAACTGGAAATGCCCCAGTAAACCCGTTTCCCTGCGGACCCGGACCACTTTTGTCAGGCCAGCGGCAATCATGGCTTCCTGGGTCTGCTTGACATAATATTCAAATTGATCATCCTGTACTTCATATTTTCTCAGATCGGTGATGCAGGTAAAGCCTTTTTTTAGCTTTTGGCACTCGGATATAACTGTTTGGGAGAGTGCCTGCATTGCCGCCTCACCTTTAATCTTACCGATCGTGATGGTGATTCTGTTCTTCTCAATATTCGCTTTCACGTCATACATGATGGATCTCCTGTATAGCAATCTTTTGTCGATTAAATGGCTTTGGGAAAAATATGTGTAAGTATTTGATTTTGAATAAATATGTCAGAAACAGACGAATATGTCAATATTGATAATGATTTAGTATATCCCTCGGACGTTTTTAAGCAACGTTTCAATCGTTTGTGCTGCTGCTACTGATTATGATTTCAGTTTTTTTATTTTTTTTATGACAATATCATATTCATCTTCAAGGGATAAAAGTTCCATCATGATCAGTGGCTTGGTGGAATGGGCGGGTAGCCTGTCTTTGGTTTCTCTGATTTTTTTTTCCAGTTCCTGAAGTTTTTTTTCAAGTTTCGCTAAATTATCCATGGTGTTATTCTCCATATTTATAAAAAAATTATTCGGGGGCGTTGTATACGTTATCGGGAAACGCGAGAGACATGTTCGCCAAAAGAATTGCCCGCCAGTCTGCCCGGGCGTTTAATCGGCAGAGGTTGCCGAAATGGCCGCCGAATGTCCGGTCAATAAAAATAATGTCTTTGGGAAACACCATGGACATGGATTCGCTGATGTGCTGGTTCCCGAGTTCATAGAGTCTTGCGTAGATTTTTTCATCATCTCCAAACGTATAATGCGTTTTCGGGTGAAACAATTTCTGAAACACGTCCGCAAAATCAGCCGCCATCTGCCAGGGTATGGGATCTCCATTGGCCTTGTGAACCCCCATGGATTTAAGGATCTCGGGAATTTTAGGATACTCATGGTCTAAAAATGAACTGATCAGGCGGACATATCCCCGGCAAAGTTCATCGGGGATTTCTTTCATGCAGCCGAAATCATACACAATCAGTCGTCCGTCGGCCCTAAAAGCAAAATTGGCGATATTCGGGTCGGCATGGAGAAACCGGAACTGAAAGAGCCCTTTTAAGATCAGGCTTACCATGGATTGAGCCCAGGTATTTTTTAAAGACTGGGGATAGCTGTTTTCAGAAACTTTATCCGGTGAAATGCCTAAAACCAGTTCCATGCCCAGGATATGCCGGGTCGTCACTTCTTCAATGACTCTGGGAACAATAATCTGATCGTCATCTTCAAAGAGTTTTGCCATGCGTTTCATACTGGCGGCTTCTTTTTCATAATCCAGTTCTTCCATCAGCCGGTCTTTCAGCTCCTGCCACACCGGCTCCATATCCATCCGGGAAAACATGGAAAACAAAATTTTTAACAGGCCTTTGAGGTTTTTCAGGTCCGCCCGGATCACGTCATCGATGCCGGGGTATTGGATTTTAAGCGCAATCTCAACGCCATTGACCAGCACGGCGCGATGGACCTGGCCGATGGAAGCGGCAGCCAGGGGGGTCTCGTCAATGTGTTTAATATAAGCATAATCCTGGCCAAGCTCTTGTTTAACCATTTTGTGGAGTTCTTCAAACGAGACGGCAGGGGCATTTTGTTGAAGGGTTTTTAATGCCCGGACCACTTCCTCGGGCAGGAGTTGCTCGTGCAGGCTGATCATCTGGCCGATTTTCATGGGCACGCCTTTGAGCTGACCCAGGAGGTTTTTGACCCGCAATGCGTTTCTCATCAAAATGATTGTCCGGTGCACGTCCCGGCTTTCCGTATCCCGAAACAGGTTGGCCACCGTGTTTCCAGCCATGGAAATCCCTACCCGACCGGCAAGCCCTCCCAATCGGAACATGCGTGTTGCAGCAGAACGGATTAATTCTTTTCCGGCCATTGATTAAATCCTGCTTTTAGGGAGATGATGTGTTGATTTAAAAATAACCTCTAAATAAAAATCATCTTATCAGCAAATGAAACCGGTTAAAAGAGCGAACCCGTATTTTTGTAAAATTCGGTTTGACACTCTCGTAAAGTCGGATTCCGATGGCAAAGAAAAAAGTCCCACCAAATCATAAGATTGGCAAGGCGCGCAAATCCTGAGTGATGATTCTTACTTAGCGTACTATGAAGAAACGAAGGATGTAGCGCAACAAAGAATTTGGACTTTTACGAAGCCATCTTATTCCGATCCTGAAAAATTACTATATCCTGTATCAATAATGAATAAAAGGTGATGATTTAAATGATAACACTTAAAGACAAGCTCTCCCATTTATCATATCCTGAAGCCTGCAAACTGCTGGGCGCCAAAGGCAAACACCTGATCATTGCTGGCGGAAAATATGATGTGGATATCGATGACC
>CAZQLG010000400.1:0-3002 GCA_964594105.1 uncultured Desulfococcus sp.
GAAAGATTGGTTTTTGCCTCGGAAATATTGACTATCTTCATAATAATCTCACCTCATTTTTAATCTAAAAAGACCAGGTTGGTCTTTTTATTTGTCAACATTGAAGCGACCTGATGTATCCTGAAAAGCCCGGCTGCTCGTCCTGACGTTTCATTTCCCGAATTGCCAGCGGGATATTGCCCGCGGACTTCCATGCCAGAATGGGTTTGAGGTGTTTCCGTTGAAAAAACTCAGTCCTGACCAGGAAATTGATATCGCCCTGCACCGGCTGGAAGTAAAGATGATTGTCTTTGACTGCAAGCGGCATGTTCAGCCCTTGCTCCCGAACCGATTGAAACGACTCCAGTGGCCGGGGGTAATGGTTGAAATTCTTGTTGAGAAATGTGATGGCGCTGTTCTCGATCCCCCGTAGCTGAAAGCTTTCGATCATGACATTTTTCTCCAGGTTGGAATCAAAGGCCGCCATCCCGCCTTTTTGAGGATAATCCGGGTCGTTGGCAACGATTTCCATGAGCATGCGAAAGCCTTGCTTGCCCTTTTCAAGAGCAAGGGCCAACACTCCCAGATCGATTGAACCGGTGAGAAATCCAAGGTCTTCGATGTTGTAGACGATTTTGTCTTCCATGCCGCTCAGCAGGTCTTCAAAATCATCCGCGCTGAGGTATGACCGCTCGCCTTTGCGGTTTACCCGGAAAATCTGATGATCCATGGTCTGCTGAAGGACAATCTGGCCATGGTTGTGGAGGCGTCGGGATGACTCGGTCGCATACCGGTATCTGTCGTTCTCGATGGCGATACCATGATATGCCTCCTGGATCATGAACAGGACGTTTTTTTGGGAAAAACCGAAGAAATGCCTATCCTGAAAATTCTGAATAATTTTACCGGCAGAGCCTTCGTTAATGACGATGAGCATTTTCTGCCGGGAAAGAACCTCACAAGGATCAGCTCCGAATTCCATGGACAGATTGTAAATGTCAAACGAATACTGAAGCATGTGCCGCACGCCGAGCGATATGGAGAGAAGATCCCGGGGCATACATCCGGCCGCTATCAAAACGTCGTTTTCAGAAACAGGATTTCCGTTTTCACCGGACATTATAGCCGCTATTCCGGCAGGATCCAAATCCCCTGCGACATTGATCAGGTACTTTGTGCCCAATCCCAGCCGTGTTGCCTCTCCGGCGGCCATGTGCTCGGCAAACAGTTCCCCCTCTATGATGCACCGGGTCGCCTTGGACCTGTCTGACGGTGTAAGACTCGACTCGTCGTAAACATGAATCCCCTTGGGCACCTTCAGCCGGTTGATATTCGGATATTCATTGATCCGGTCCAGGTTCTCTTGAATCTCTGATATGGAAGCGTATCCGGCGGTCTTCGCCTTTACCAATTCCAGGCACAGCGCAATATAGTCATTGTGGCCGTTAAGGCGGTCGCTACTGGCATAGGTTCTGAGATGTGTTGAATCTAGCATGTAGAAATCCGGGAACTTTTACCTAAATCGAGCGTTTTAAATTTTGAAAAAATTGTTTTTATTATTATTTTATCGCTCAACTTAGACAATATGACTATTTGTTTTTTAAATCATTTTATTTGTGAGTTTTTTGTGATCTGGTTCCAGGCGATTGGCCCAACGCAAAGATCGAATATTTCTGGCTAAAGTTTATAGCTGCAAGTCGGTGCTTCAGTCGTTGATGGCTGCCGGGCGCGCTTCGCCCCTTTCGGGGGCAGAAGGCTGCTCCTTAGAGGGCTCATAATATGTTAATATCCTGATTATTCAGTAGATTCGAGAATATACAGGACATTTTTTTTAAAAAAAATGTCAAGTGATCTGTTCCAAGAGAATAGCGTCAATTGAAATAGATACAGACTACATAAAACCTTCAGCAGATATCAAAGATCGGAAGATCTTGGCTTTTTTAGTCGGCAAAATGCTTGCCAAAGCTTAAAAAAACTTCATAATAAATTTATCATACTGCAATTAAGACTTATTTGATCGGAAAAGCTTTTTCAAATGGCATGAAAGCTGTTGTTGCCGGGCGTGGCATTTTACGGGCATGTTCAATGAATGTCGGCAAATTTTTTATAAAAATATAAAAAATCCAAACGCTTATATAGTCATGTCAAAATGTCATCGTGCGGACAAGTTGTCATTAAGAATTTTCACCACACAATTAAAGAGATGATCAGTTATGTCCGGTTAAGAGAATAAGATTAGATCTGAACCCCGCAATATGTTATAAATAGTTATCCACATAACAATTTAATAACATAGGAGGATTCAGATCCAGTTCAAAAGAAGTCAATATAAGGTAAATCAGCGTGATTTTTTAAATAAAAATAAAGCTATAATTTAATAAAATTTCAAGCGCACATAGCCTATGTTAACTATTTACGTGAACTATTCTTTTGGGTTAAAAGTCATTTTGTATCACCTATATCACTGATTTTATATATAATATACTATATCTCAATTCGTTGAAATTTGTCATAAAATAACATTTATACGGTTTATAGGTTGTTCTGTCAATATTTATTAATAGGCGTAGTAAAAGCGGAATGTTTCTTGTAGGGGTTTCCCTAAAAAAAATTAGCGGATTTGGCACTTGAGAAAATATGAATGATAAGCTGAGAGATAACTATTAAAAAATACTATTAAATTCTAACTCGTAAGAACTAAAAGTTTTATCCGGTCGTAAAAAAATATTTGTGGCGGCTTGAATGGGGCCTTCACTTGAATGCTCTTCAATGTTCGTAAAAAAGTCAGATTGAATGAGTTTGTGAAGCACAGGACTTTTGATACCCGCTACAGTATTTGGTGTCCTCTGAAATCTTGCACCTTGGATCTGGCAGTGCTCACCGAGCAAACCAGCACGTCACTGAATAATACAATAGCTTATCGGCACAACAGACAATGACTATACTGACGCAAGATATGGTGGATTATTTTTTTTTGGCGCGGGTCAGAAAATGGAAGTATTCCTGGACAAATTTCCCGGAAA
>CAZQLG010000401.1:0-2987 GCA_964594105.1 uncultured Desulfococcus sp.
AAGCAAAAATCAACCTGATCCCGTTTAATGAACATCCGGCCAGTGCGTTTAAACGCCCGAAAGAATCGGTGATACTGAAATTTCAGGAAGTACTCCATCAAAAAGGATATACGTCAATTATTCGACGCAGTAAGGGGCAGGATATTTCTGCGGCATGTGGGCAGCTTTCCGCCAAAAATAAATGATGGCTTCGCAAAAAGTCCAAATTCTTTGTTGCACTGCATTCTTCGTCACTGCGGAGTAGCAAGCTACGCCTCATTCCTCAGAATTTGTGCGCCTCGAATTTGGAGCTTTTTTCTTTGCCATAAAATGCGGACTTCCGATAAATCATTATGATTATGGAATCAGCAAATCCTGAACCTCGCTACTTGGTATGGGGGTAACGGTAATTTCCTTCTGACCTTCCGGACTTATCACACATACTTCAACCGGATCATATTCCAGCGTCTTACTGTATCCCGCACAAATGGATGCGGCCTGTTCAACTCCGCCAATGCCGCATCCATTCAGAATTAAAACCACCGGACCCGGAAATGATTTCATTTTCAACAAAATATCACAATCCTGCCGATACAAGCGCAACAGATTTTCATTGTCCTTGTTGTTCCTGCCGACAATGATTTTTATTTTTCCATCCAGCCGGAGATGACGACCGTACATCAAAAAATCCATTTCGACCGTTTCAATGTTTTCCTGGTGATCAAAAAGGTCCTTCAGTCGCGCTGAGTATCCTTCGTCGGTCAGGAGACAACCACCGGCCGGTGCCGGATAATCCCTGACACCAAATTTTTCCGCCAGCGCCATCTGTGGCTTCCGGGATCTTCCGGACAAATCACACAATCTTTCCCGGTCCACCCGCCCATCGCGCTCCATAGGGGTTTCCGGCAGGACCTTAGCACTTAACGGCCTTAAGATATAACCGTCAAATCCGGAATTTTTTTCCACATATCGCATTGAATTTTTATTCTGGGACATGGGCCGTTGCCCCCTGACTTCGCCGGAAAACAAAAAATCGCTTTCCGTTTCTACCATCATTTCACCGGCAATACGAAACATCAATGCATGACAGTCCATGCAGGGGTTCATATTTTTCCCATAACCGCACGCCGGATTTTTCAACATGGGCAAAAAACGTTCGGTAATATTCTTGACAATAATCGGGATTCCATTATTAATTGAAGCCTTGCGGGCTTTATCAGCGGTAAAAAATGGTGTTTCAAACGCCACCCAGCAGACATCAACCCCCTGATCCCTTAACACAAGGGCCGCCAGAATGCTGTCCAGACCGCCGGAACACAGCCCCAGACCTTTAACTTGTTTTACAGGCACCATAATCAAATATTCTTTTATAAATTCAAGATACTTAAAATTAAAACAATGAACAAAAAAAACACGAACCGTATTCAAAAAATTCGTCAGATATTAAAGACGAAATACCCGGATGTCAAGACACAGTTATATCATAAAAATGCTTTTCAACTGCTGATGGCCACCATTCTTTCCGCCCAGTGTACGGATCGCCAGGTCAACTCGGTCACGCCGAAGCTCTTTGCGCAGTTAAAGACCCCGAAAGAATTTGCCAACGCACCACTCAAAAAGATCGAAACGTTGATCCACTCTACCGGATTTTACCATAACAAGGCAAACAATCTTAAAAACTGTGCCAAAATGCTCATTGAACTCTATGATGGCAAGGTTCCGGACACACTTGATGCGCTGGTCAAACTTCCCGGCGTGGGCCGCAAAACCGCCAATGTGGTCCTTGGCGCCGCATTCAGTATTCCCGGCATGGTGGTGGATACACATGTGTCCAGAATTTCACAACGACTATCTCTGACGACCAACAAAAACCCGGTGAAGATTGAATCTGACCTGATGAATGTGATTCCGGAAAATGAATGGAACGATTTTTCTCTGTGGCTGATTTATTTCGGTCGGGCCGTGTGCAATGCCAGAAAACCAGACTGCCCCAACTGCTTTTTAAATCACCTGTGTGAATACCCGGATAAAACAAAATCAAATTAATGAAAAACACGAAACAACCCACTTTATTACTCGGTGCCCATTTCTCCATTGCCAAAGGCCTGCATCAGGCCATTCTGTCCGCTGACTCATATAATTGCAACACCCTGCAAATATTTACTAAAAACGCACAGACCTGGAAAGAAAAGACCTTAACGGAAAAAGAAATCAAAAAATTCAAGCACACAAAAGAGCAGACCGGTATTCACCAAATCATCTCACACACTTCATACCTCATTAATATTGCCGGACCTGATAAAAAAAAAGCAGAAATGTCCTGTGAGGCTTTAAAACAGGAATTTATACGATGCCGTCAACTGGATATCCCCTATACTGTACTTCATCCCGGTTCTCATATGGGAGACGGGGAAGAAAAAGGCATCAACCGGATCACCGATAACATCAATCAAATCTTTTCCGCAACCGAAGAAATCACCACCCGTCTGCTGCTGGAAACAACCGCCGGCCAGGGGTCCAGCATCGGCCACACGTTTGAACAACTGGCCACAATCATAGAAAAAATTCACGATCAATCCCGAATCGGCATCTGTCTGGACACCTGCCATATCTTTGCCGCCGGATATGATATTTCCGATAAAAAAGGATATAAAAATACAATCAAGGACTTTGACGACATCATCGGTTTAAAAAACCTTTTCGTGATCCACTTAAATGACACCCAAAAAGCGTGCAACACCCGGGTGGACCGGCATGAGCATATCGGGGACGGGTTTATCGGGCTGGATGCATTTAAATTGATCGTCAATGATTCCCGGTTACAGAACATCCCGAAAATCCTTGAAACACCGAAATTAAAAAATGAACAGGATGCGGACAGTATTAATCTGGAATTATTTCGGCAACTGCAGTTATGATAATAGTGTCGGCCGAACAAGACCTGTTAAAAACATTATGAGGATTGTCTGAAGCTAAACAAAACGATTAGCAAATAAATTGGCCGGCCT
>CAZQLG010000402.1:0-2978 GCA_964594105.1 uncultured Desulfococcus sp.
AGAATATATAATGACAGAATTGGCTGAAATATTCAACCCGGTTTTTGAGTTAAGAGTTCAGGATAAAAAAAAGATATGGTGTGCGAAGATATGAAAAAGAAATCGCTGGGAAAATGAAATCATCATAGATGGCCCTGAATAAATACAGGGCCATCTATGAAAAGTTTTAAACGTTATCCGCCGGTTGTAATCGGCATGCCCATGATGGGCCATAAAACAAAAACAGCAAAAGCGGTAACAGCCATCAAAATGATACTGGCCGGAATACCGTAAAGAAAGAATTCTGCGGTGGTAAACTGCTTCGAATCATAGGCAATGGCATTAGGCGCCGCGCCAACCAGCAGCAGAAACGGCATACCGGCGGTCACCAGCGAGGCAAAAAGAATGACTTCCCCGGCCACCCCCAGGTAAGGCGCAATAACCAACGCCACGGGCAGTGAAATGGCAATGGCGGCCACATTCATGATAAAATTTGTCATGATCATGACAAAAAAGGCGATGCCCATAACAAAGACAAACCAGTTGGCTTCTTTGAACATAACCAGCCAGTTGATAGCCAGCCATTCAGCCGCCCCTGTCTGCCACAGGCAGAAACCGATACTCATGGCACCGGCAAACAGCAGGATAATATTCCAGGGAATTTCTTCCAGGTCTTCAATGGTCAAAATACCGGCAATAAAAAACAGGACCGTGGATAACAGGATAACGGCTGTTTTATGGGGTGGGTGAAAACCGGGAATAACCGATTTTAATACGGCAATAACCCCCAGAGATATAACACAGGCACCGACGATACTGGCGGCAATAATTTCCTGCCGGGTGATTTTCCCCAGTGCCGCGTTAAGCTGTGTGGCTTTTTCCCTTAAACCCGGAATGGTTTTTTTCTCGGGTTTGCAGACAATCATAAAAAATCCCCACAATAAGAATGTCATCAGCCAGCCGATGGGGAGCATATAATAAGTGAGCTCGAAAAAACCGATATCCTGATTCATGACATCTTTGAAAAATCCAATGGCCACGGCCCCCCGGGCCGCTCCCAGCAGAGTGACAATGCTGCCGGCACCGGCCACATAAGCCATACCGATGAAAAGACCTTTACCGAATTTGGTCGGCTTGTCGCCTTCGCCATATAATGCATAAATAGTCATCAACAGTGGGTAAATGGTGGCTGCCACAGCCGTATGGGCCATAATATGGGAGAGGGCGGCCGTCACAATAAAACAGCCCAGATAGATCATGCTGGTGCGCTCACCGACAATCATAAGCATTTTGTAGGCCAGCCGTCGCGTCAGTCCGGTTTTGGTGAACACCAGCCCGATGACGATGGAGCCGAAAATAAACAATACCGACGGGTCCATGAAATCCTTGAAAGCCTCTTTGGCCGGCCGGATTAAAAACAGGACCTGGAGAACACCGATCATCAGGCTGGTCACGCCGATGGGAACGACTTCAAATATCCACCAGGTACTGGCCAGTAAAAATACAGCCAGGGCCCCTTTACCCTCCTGGGACAAAGCAAAATGTTTGCCTGCCGGATCCACCGCATCAAACCATTGGGGGGAAAAATAAACGATGGCAAACAAAAAGACGCCCGCGAGCAGAGCGATGATCTTCGTCCAGTTTTTTTTATTTTCTTCGAGAACTTGTACGCTATCCATTAAGAGATTCCTCCTTGCCATGTCCTATGGGGGGTGAATTTTTAGAAAAAGTACCCCATGCACAGCCGTTTATTCAATGCCGCATTCATGCATGCTCTGGCAAATTGTTGAAAATAAATCGGTGAGTCTTAGAATTCCGACGATGTCATCTTGTTTGTCGGTTACCAGCAGAGATTGATGATGTCCTAAGATCAGTTGGTGAATGGCTTCATTCATTGAAACGTTTTCATCCACAAATTCACCTTCAGTCGGCATCACGATAAATTTATTGATTATTGTTTCGCCTGCTTTTTTGCAGATGTTTTCCAATGCCCCATCCAGCAGTCGAAAATTATCCAGCATTGATTTCATAAATTGTTTGCTGAAACCAAGGCCTTTCATGCCCGGACGATCCTGCATTTCAAAATATTTCGGTTCAAGGGCTTTGAGTATATCCAGCTGACCCAGTTTTCCGATAATTTTATTGTTTTTGTCATAAACCAGTACACCGCGATGTTTGAAGCGGTCCTGGCCTAAATTTTTCTGGGCCGCGTCCAATGCCTTGACAGCCTCGAACAAGGTGGCTTCTTCGGAAACAGTCGCGTATTCCGTCAGCGGGATCATTAAATCTTTTACTTTGTTGTTTTTCATGCATACCTCCTCAAACTATTTAATCAGTTAAAAGCTTTTTATTTATTATTTAAAGACGTTGTCTAAAAAATACCCATTTTTAGAAAAAAATATAATTACTATGAAAAAATTAAATAATCAAGTTCCATCGGAATTATCAATGATTCAAGAGATAATAAGAAGGATGTTGACTTGGAATTTAATTATCAATATATACCAATTTTTAAGCATATAAAATATAATGGTTTTTTTGTTTCCGGGCAATGCCCCGGAACGGTAGCTGCCTTTTTAAGCAAGTTTAACATGCTTGAATGACTGAGGAATTGATGGTTCTTTTTTGGGTATCGTTAGGGATTATTATTGCCGGCGGGTTTTTACCTCTTCTCCTAAAACGGCAGTTCTTGCTAATGAAGACGGTCAGCGTTTTTGGCATAGCTGCCGGATGTCTTCTGGGCCTGATTTGTGCCGGTTGGAATTTATTCCTATCCGGAAATATGACGGCATCCTTTGATTATCTGACTGCATTCTCCCTCTTTTTTACCATTGATTTTCTGTCTTCTTTTTTTCTGGTCGCTATTTTCTTTGTGTCCTTTTTAGCCGTTATTTACAGTTTCCATTACATGGACACACCGGAAAAGGCGTATGCAATGGGGGGGCAAATCTTTAGTGCGGCCGGGCAAGGTCGTGTAATCCAGCGGGTGGGAAGCCCGT
>CAZQLG010000403.1:0-2972 GCA_964594105.1 uncultured Desulfococcus sp.
GTCTCCGGGTACCATATTGCTGAGGCCGGGGCAAACCCCATATCACAGGTGGCTTTTACCCTAGCCAACGGGTTCACCTATGTGGAGTACTATTTGTCCCGGGGCATGGACATCGACAGTTTTGCGCCCAACCTGTCATTCTTTTTCTCAAGCGGCATGGACCCGGAATACAGCGTCATCGGACGGGTGGCCCGGCGCATCTGGGCCGTTGCCATGAAAGAAAAGTATGGGGCCAGTCAACGATCGCAAATGCTCAAATATCATATCCAGACCTCCGGCCGGTCTTTGCACAGCCAGGAAATTCAGTTTAATGATATCCGCACCACCATGCAGGCATTATACGCAGTCTATGACAACTGTAACAGCCTGCATACCAATGCCTATGATGAAGCGGTAACGACACCGACCGAAGAATCGGTCCGCCGCTCCCTGGCCATCCAGCTCATTATTAATCGTGAACTGGGAATTGCGAAAAATGAAAATATGAATCAGGGCAGTTTTTTCATTGAAACCCTGACAGACCTTGTTGAAGAAGCCATCCTGGCTGAATTTGACCGAATCACTTCTCGCGGAGGGGTTAAAGGCGCTATGGAACGCGGATACCAGCGAAGCAAAATCCAGGATGATTCCATATACTACGAACGTTTAAAGCATTCCGGCGAGTTCCCCATCATCGGCGTCAATACATTTCTTAACCCAAATGCCGATGACACGGAAACCATATCAAATCTGGAACTGGCCCGGGCAACAGATGATGAAAAACAGTCCCAGCTCAAGCGTCGCAATGATTTTGTTAAAAAAAATCAGGACATGTCTTTGACGGCGTTGAAACGATTAAAAGAAGTCGCCATTGCCGGGGAAAATATTTTTTCCGAAATGATGAATACGGTAAAATACTGCACTTTGGGACAGATTACGCAAGCCCTTTATGAAGTTGGCGGAAAATATCGGCGAAACATGTAATTTCCGGTTCAAAACACCGTCTAAGGACCGATAGCGGCGTTACAGTCCTCCTTAAAATACTCGCATACTAAAGTATGCTGCGTTTTTGCGTCGGAATGTGCCTTGCCTTCGAACCTGATCCGACATTTTGAACCGGAAATAAACAATAAAAAAGGAAATCATAATGAAAGAAGCGGTAATTGTCAGTGCGGTCAGAACACCTTTGGGCGGATTTAACGGATCTTTAAGCAATATCGGCGGTACGGATCTCGGTGCGTTGGTGATCAAAGAGGCAATCAATCGTGCGGGCATTGAAAAAGATGCGGTTGATGAAGTGATTATGGGCATGGTACTGCCGTGCGGATACGGCCAGAACCCGGCAAAGCAGGCAGCGGTCAAAGCCGGCATGCCATGGGAAGCCGAATGTATTACACTCAACAAGGTTTGTGGATCCGCGCTGAAGTCTGTGATGCTGGCGGCCCAGGCGATAGCCGTCGGGGATGCGGATATTGTGGTGGCCGGCGGCATGGAAAATATGTCCATGGCCCCCTATTACCTTGAAAAAGCCCGATTCGGCTACCGCATGGGTCCGGGAAAACTTGAAGACCACATGCTGCATGACGGTCTATGGGACAATGTGAATGATTTTCACATGGGCATGTCCAACGAGCTTTGTTCGGAGAAATACAACGTGTCCCGCGAAGATCAGGATCATTATGCGGCTGAATCATACCGCCGGGCGATGGCTGCCATTGACAACGGGCGGTTTAAAAAAGAAATTATGCCGGTCGAGATTCCGCAACGGAAAGGTGACCCGGTTGTATTTGATACGGATGAAACCGCAGTAAAGACCCCTTATGAGATACTGGCAAAGATGAAACCTGCGTTTAAAAAAGACGGGGTGGGCACGGCCGGCAATGCTTCCATCATCAGTGACGGCGCCTCAGCTGTTGTGGTTATGTCCAAAGAGAGGGCGACTGCCCTGGGATGCACTATTCTGGCCCATATCGGGGCACAGGCATCATATGGCATTGACATGAAATATGTACTGGTGGCCCCCATCCTGGCGATTCCCAAATGTCTTAAAAAAGAAGGCATTGGCAAAGACGATGTGGACCTTTATGAAATAAATGAAGCTTTCAGCGGATCAACAGTATCCGTTTTAAAAGAGCTTGAGCTGGACCCATCCATCGTCAACGTCAATGGCGGTGCCGTCGCCATGGGCCATCCCATTGGTGCCAGCGGCTGCCGGGTTCTGGTCACATTAATCCATGAAATGATCCGGCAGGACAAAAAAACCGGCCTGGCCTCCCTCTGTCTTGGCGGCGGGGAAGCCGTGGCTTTGGTGGTAAACAGGTAACAGCAGGTCGGAATTTTCTCCCGACATAAAAAACCGGTTTACCGCAAAACATTTTCGTAGGCTGGGTAGAGCGTAGCGAAACCCAGCTTTAATAAACGAATTAAACAATGAGAACCTATAAAAGGATAAAAATTGAAGGCGGGTGCTATTTTTTTACCGTTGTTTTAGCCCAACGGCATAAAAATAATATGCTTATTCAATATGTTGACAATTTACGTAAGGCATTTAAACATATTCGACAAAATCATCCTTTTATCATAGATGCGGTTGTCATTATGCCGGATCATTTGCACTGTATATGGCAATTGCCTGAAGGTGATGCCGATTTCTCGACCCGTTGGCGTTTGATTAAATCACATTTTTCAAGGTCGATAAAAACAGAAGAAGATATTTCTAAAAGTCGTCTCCGTAAGAACGAACGTGGAATATGGCAACGCCGTTTTTGGGAACATGTCATTCGTGATGACAAGGATTATGCCCGCCATGTTGACTATATTCACTATAACCCTGTGAAACATGGTTATGTTAACTGTGTGAAGGATTGGAAATATTCATCCTTTCATCGTTGGGTAACGCAAGGTATCTATCCACTCGATTGGACAACAAAAAATGAAAATTTGATTGATGTTTATCATGATTAAGCTGGGTTTCGTTCCTCAACCCAGCCTAC
>CAZQLG010000404.1:0-2960 GCA_964594105.1 uncultured Desulfococcus sp.
AAAAAGTCGAATTCCGACGGCAAAGTATAAAAGTTCAAATTCAAGGCGCGCAAATCCTGAGTGATGATTCGTACTTAGCGTACTATGAAGAAACGAAGAATGCAGCGCAACAAAGAATTTGGACTTTTTACGAAGCCATCAAGTTTATTCAATAAGCTTTTCTCGTGGAACCTCCACCCTTTTTTCCTTCAGCCACAACCTCTGGTAAGGACTTACGGCCAAAGTCAGCATACCATCTTTGATATTAAGGGTTTGTTGACTGAAATGGTCCATGACTGTTTCTGGCAGTGCCTGGTCAATTACAGATAAATTAATTGAAATTTTTTCATGCGGCCCGGACGTGTTGATCACCGCAAAAGTATGTTCGGTGTTGCAGTGGTTATGAATACAGGCAACAGCCGGGTTTCCGGTTGAAATCAGGTCAGCTTCATTGCCCCGGAAGTCAAGGGACGGGTCTGCGTCGACTAAAGCAATCAGGTTATTAATGCCTTTGGCAATTTTATAATGGATTGATGCCGGGTCACTTAGCTTTGTTTTAAGGATGGCATAATCTGATTTTGTTCGTTTGATATCCCGGAGTTCACCAGTCTGCTTCATGCGGTCATAATCATTGGCAAGTCCGAAAAGATCATTAAAGTAGATGGATTTGACATGCCTTCCCATAAGCGCAAACGCCATGGTGTAAAAGGATAGAAACCGGTCCGCTTCTAATGCAGGATCATCGATTCTGATTATGGCATCTCGTGTGGAAGAACAGAGCTCATAGGGTTCCCGCCCGTGAACGACCTTGTTGCAGAAAAATGTCAAAGCGCCATTGGTGTCCAGTTCCGACCGGCTGATGTTTAATGCCTGTGCGATGTCGGATTCATCAACAATATGGTCTTTTAAATGCAGCGTTTCAGATGGTGACGGGTTCTTTTTCGCAAGCTGATCCAGCGCATCTTTTTCATCCAGGCACGCATCAACACATACCTTTTGAAATTCTGTTTTCAGGTACTGCCGGGGCGGGACGCCCTTGCTTTTGATTTTCCCGCCGTTGTTTTCAATAATTTTCGCCAGGTTTTGCCGTTCCGACGGTGATAGCAGATCCAGGCTGCCGCGGACAGACTTGCCGTCATGGGTTTCGGCGACGCTGAAACGGATGCTTTGTCTGGGGATGTCATATTGCCGGATCATGTTAAAAATCCGGGCGGCGATGTTTATATTTTGGGTGTTGAAGATAGCCGGGAGAAGGCTGGGGAGATGAAAATCATACATCATGGGGGGAGGCGCATCCGGGCCCGCCATTTGTTTGAGAATTGCGCTCAGCTTATCGTTGACCTCCAGGTTGGCTACCGTTCTCGGTGATACACATTCCATGGAAAGGGTGAGAATCTTCATCAGGCTGTTTACTTCAGGCAGCCCGAAACAGGACGTTTTCCAGCGTTTAAACGCGAAATTGGCCGCGTCCAGACGCAGCATATCCAGATCCATGGCAAGGTACCATGCAAAATCATCAGCCAGCATTTTCAGGCCTTCATAGGTGGAGGTGTTTAAATCTACCTGCACATGGCTGAAAGTCGTTAGTGCCCGGATTTCTTCGCCAAAGATCAGGGCGTCATTTTTTTCAAAAATTGCTGAATATGTTGTTGCGTTTTCAGCCTCATAGCCGATGGCAATCAGCAGGTTTTTTTTTGTTTTGATGAACTCTTTGAAAATATGGGGGGTGTGGTTTGTTTCCTGGGTTTCTGAAAGCGTAAACAGGGTCTCAGGCGTGATGGATGTATGCTGTTTTAGATATTCGATAAATTGTGCAATACAGGTATAATCATTTTCCAGCAGCATCTGGTCGTTTTTGATTTTATTGAAAATTGACAGCAACGCAAGAACCTCTTCCGGCAGGCTCCGGGGGGCCAGGCATTGGTTCATTGCGTTAACCCTGCCTGGAAAATCTTTTTTTGCAAAGCGATTATCCGTTGGGATTTTTCTGAAAATGGAAAACAACGGAAACGGGCGGGGTCGGAAGACCTGATCAAAATCGCCGTCTGAAAGACGCTGCTGATATTCAGTTTCCGAAAAAACGAAAAAACAGTCTCCGCTAACGTCATTGCTGTTCAAATAGGACTGGAATTTTGGATGGTCGATATCCACATGATTTAAAACAAAGTCGGTCATGGAAAAATATTTTTTCGCCATGTCCGCAAACTTTCGGTTAGACCCAAAAGAGGGGTGGATTTTATCTCGAACGATTTGGGAAAAATATCCGTCATTAAACCGGGAATCAGCCACCACACAGGCCGGTAAAATGTGCAGTCCGCCGATGGCAGGAAAATGTTGACTTAAGAATTTGTCCAGGGTTTTTAATGTTTTTTCATTTTTTTCAAAAATACTGTCTGCATAGGCAATGACGACTGTTTTTTGTTGGATCCGTGATAAAGGATCGCCCGGATGAAATGCCAGGTCTTTTTGTCTGATGGTATCAGGCTTTTTTCCCCAGGTTTTTTTTAGTTTATCAATCCAGTAGTCGGAGATGCGTTCCGCCAGATTTCCGGTTTCAGGGGCAGGAAAAAGATCTGAAAATAGTTGTCGGATGCTGATGAGTTTGTCCGTTGCTAAAGGTTGCCAGGAATGATCGTTTGAAGGGGGATTCATTGGCATAACTCCGTTAAAGTATTGTGCAATTTTGGACGGTGAGTGGAAATATAAATATTATGTATGATTTATGTCGTATTGTAAATGATTTGAACATAAGTTTTTAAAAAGCTTTTCATGGTGACGAATCAATCATTACTGTATGCAAAAATATCTTATCTATTATTTCAGGGCATTATGGATGTGTTGGTTGGAAGTTTAGACGCCCCACATATGGCGGTAATCCACTATTTATTACAATGGCTTATTGAGAAAACAGGTTCGAGCAGACAAAAAAAACCAGGCCGTTTGGCCCGGTTTTTAATAAAAAGCAGGATTTAAAAATTAGT
>CAZQLG010000405.1:0-2955 GCA_964594105.1 uncultured Desulfococcus sp.
TCCCACCCGCTGGATTACACGACCTTGCCCGGCCGCACTAAAGATTTGACCCCAATTCCCGCAAATGTCCATCTCGTGTTCCCTCGTTTTTCACTATTGTCCCACGATACCTTGTTGTTCCCTTTTTCGTTTTCCCTTCGAAAAGGCCTCTCTGACAGGCGGAAACTTACCCCTTCAGAGCCGGGAGTTTTGCCTTCCGGACGGTATCCTCCCTACCGTATTTATCAAGGAAACATTTGGGGCTCCCAAGTTCCCGAGCTACCCCTTTGAGCACATGCCCTGGTCTCAGACCCCGGTGGTGTCCTCCAAGCTTGCCATGGCGCTTGAAGGACTGCTGCCTTCCAGGAAATTCAGCCTGTCGGCGTTCCATCCAATTTCCGGAGGTTATCCTAATGTCCACAACTATACATATTTCGGGGCTCAATACAAAGCCTGCACTCTTGATTCACTTAGCTTCGGACTCCCCTTTCGGGGCTGACCCGTGAGTTTTACTATTGACCTGCCGGCTACGCTTCAGTCAAGTGGGACTTTCACGATATGTGATCACCCACTGGGTAACAGTGACAAATTTCATCCCACTTTCAGCGGGAATCCCGATGCCTCGGATTTATCTTGGCACGAGAATTAGCCTTGCTAGATGAGTTTTTAGGTTCGGCCCCGTCACGAATGATCCCCCTTTGGTTCCCAGCTGCTTTCGAAGCACGTCGTTTCTTAAACTCTTCGAACTTGCGAGTAAGAGAGAAAGCGTACATCAATATCGCCTCCACAAATTCCAGGGCATTCAGTGCATCAACTTGTTCGATAACAATGTCTAAGTCGTGAGCCGCATCATTGCCAATGAGACGTAACTCATCAGCCCATGTCAGGAGTTTTTGATCAATGTGGCCGCTTTTTTGAAGCTTCCCGAGTCGCTCTTTCAAGTTGCCTTTTTTTGCTCCAAGTTCTTGGCAGAGAGCCTCGATGCATTTCCGACACATAATAACGCAAGGCTCATAGAGCCCAACTTGATACGAACGAGTAGCTGCGACATAAGCCCGCGACGCAGTTTCAGGCATACCATCCGTTGATACATTTCTAGCAGAGGGGTATAAGACACTTACGCCCTGAGGAGCGCATACTTCACCCGGTATTTCGTAAAATTCAGATTCTACAAGAAAAACCGTTTCGCACTTGCTGCACAAAGCAATCGCATACTCAGAGACATAATATGGGGTATCAGCTGGATCAGTAAGTGCTTTAAGAGGGTTAACAGGCGTCGTTTTGATATGCGTTGCGACAACACGGGCTGTCGTCTGCAAATTGCATTGATTACAGAAAACGTCCAATGTCTTTGTTTCGTTTTCTTCAGTCATGATTCCTTCTTTTTTCGATCATCTAACGACGCTAATCAGCCGCGCGGCTTTTTGCGTCCGCTTTATTTTTTTGTTATAAGCGGATAAATATTAAAATTTAATCCGCATTAAAGTTGAGATAATTTCATTTTGCCCTTACGAAACCCCATCCCCTATGCTCTGACATTGAAAATGAAATTTTGCCAAAATTTGTATCATATCCATTACCATCTTTGAATTCTTTGATATGCAACTCATATGAATTTATAAATGTTTTTATATAGGACAAACTTTTTTTAAAGAAAGAATCCATGGATTCTGCAGTGTAAAAACCATTAGTATTTCCGTGCTGAAATTGTGATAACGATTGAGAAAGATTGAATGTGCCAGTTTGATCTATAAAATATTGAGAATGGCTGAAAGAATTTCTCAATTTATTTGAATAAAATTCTTGATAAACCGTTCTGAGAGGCATTGCAAAATCATCACTCAGGTTTTGAATAATGTCGATTTTATCAATTGGGTAATTAGCTAATTTTTTTGTACCTTTTTTTCCATTTTTTGAATTTTTTTTCCGAACTGAAAAAATCTTTAATGCATAAGGATTCTTTTTTATTGTTTGAATCATATTAAAGATAATGTGATAGATTAAATCCACCTCAATTATGTGGCAATATAATAACATTTGAATACGAACTTTATCTTTAATATTTATTTCATTCCCTGCTTGAAGCGGTACAAAGCTATTTAATAGCTCTATTACCTCTGCAAATTCATAATCAGAGATATAGGATAAAGTATGATTTCCATTAATTTTACCAAAAGGGAAGAAACTTGTTAGAAATTGACTTTTGTTTGTATTTTCAGCTTCTTGGAAAAGCGAATCAAACGTTTTTTTACACATTTCTGAGAAATCATCATTTATCATTCTAACCGTCCATCATATTTAGCTTATAACGACGAATTCACCGGCGCGGCCGGACAAGCAAGATACCCAACCGGAAAAGAACGAAGACCGGGGAACGGAATGAAAGCAGCCCGATATTCTGCCGCGTCCGGTGGAATGACTTGTTGTGCCGTCTCTACCATTTCAAAAGCAGAATCGCTGCAATGATGACGCATGCGACAACCAGAATCCAACGCTGTAACCGCAGTTCCTTCAGTATACCGTTCATCCTTGTAAGCACAGTACCAAGGGGGACATCATCAATGCGGGGAGACATGGAACCGAAGAGTTCCACGTCTCTTTTGTTCTTGATCCTATTCAGGAGCAGTTGCCCGTGCCGTGAGTTTTGGAGGAAGTCTTCGTGGTACAACCGCGTCTCTGCCATTTGCGTTTCACGGTCAGTGTAAAAGAAGAATTCCTCCTTTTGCTTCAGGAGTCCATCGGGTATGTCGTAAAGAACCACCAATTCTCTGAGAATCTTCCCGTTTTGACATATAAAGAAATGGATGAAGGTAGTTCCAGGGTCTTCTATGACCCGATCATCCTCGACATAATACCAGACCCATTCCGATATCCAACCTTCTTTGCCCACCTCCAGACACAATTTGAAGAGATGAAGAATATAGTGCTCTGTTCCGAAAGTTCTTTCCATTATATGCGCAATTTAAGACACCTTTA
>CAZQLG010000406.1:0-2939 GCA_964594105.1 uncultured Desulfococcus sp.
ACTAAGAAAAGCAATATTTCCAGGCTTGAAAATGTAAATTCGAAAAGCTCTCCAAGATTATCCACAATTGAAGAATATGCTAAAGTCGCAGGCTTTAAAATAGAAATTAATTTTATAAATAGAAATGACCCGTTACTCGGTTAAAAAAATTGTAGAAAACATTCCTTAAGCGTATATCATGATCACCATTCGGGAAAAAATACAAATATTGAGTATGGGTCCCGGATCCTTTGCTGAATTGAGATCGATATACATGGATCCGTTTATACGATTTTAAAAAGTCCATTAGTCGATTTTCAACTGCTTGTGCTTGCATCTCTGGTGCGACGGTGCAGATCAGCAATTCTCGTAAACACCCAAGAGCGGAATCCGATAAACAGACCGGTGCTGTGGCGGCCTTTTAAGGGGAGTGCCGCATCCATTTCAGCCAACCGGTTGTATTCTTTGACCAGGTTATCGATCTTTTTTCGGATGATTTTTAAAGATGCTTCGGAAAACTGTCCGGGGGTGAACACAAGGCGTTCATTGGGAAGTCCAAATGAACTGTCCATAAAATCACCGATAAATATGTTGCGGTAGGCCTGCGACAACGGCCCATTGGTTTGCCAGAATACATTTTTCGAAATCAACATGCGAACGTGATTATTCGGATGAAGCTCAAGTATACCGAGCTTTTCCAGCTTTCTGAGCATCTGGATTGCTTCTGTTTCAGAATATTCGTACTCTTCTATGATCAATGACACCGTCCAGCCATTAAGCAGAAAATATAAAAAAATCAAAAGTTTTTCATTATTCATCAGGATCTGCTCCTGTTCAATGGTCAATGTTTTCGCAGTGTCCTGACTCCTTTCCTTATCCATCATCGCCAGGTCGTAAAAATCGATATCCAGAATGCGGCAAACGTCTTCAAGCCGCGTTAGGGAAAACGTATGTTTTGAGAATAATCGTTTTACGCTGGCCTCACTCAGTTCCATCTCTGCTGCCAATTGTTTATAGGTGATGCCTTTGGCTTTCAGGTATTGTTTTAGTGTTTTCAGTAAATCAGCTGTCCGGTTCATTTGTCTGCCTTTTATTTTTTAAACTATAAGGTATTATATTTTTATACTTTGAATTTCAAACTTTCAATTTATCCTTTTATTCTATAATATTCAATTAGCTTATAAATTTAAATAAAAGTATTCAATCTTAAAATAAGGCTGAAAAGGGAGAAAGTATGGCTCTATTAACCGGAAAACAATATATCGATAGTTTAAAGGAAATATCACCGGAAATTTATGTTCGGGGAGAACGGATTGATGATGTGGCAACACATCCTCTGCTGCGTCAGACAGTCAACCACATTGCATCCGGATATGACCTGGCACTGGAGCCTGAAATGCGGGGCCGGATGGTCATGCGTTCCCCCATATCAGGAGAAGAGATACCCCGGCTGTTAATGCATATTCAGCAGGAGAAAGAAGACCTGAGTATAAAAGCTGAATTAACTCGTGAAATCAGCGCACAGCGGATTTGCACCGGGTGCGGGTCCAACATGCTGTCTGTCACCTGGGCAATGATTTATGATATTGACGCAGCCCATGGCACGGATTATTTGAGCCGGTATAAGGATTTCATTATTAAGCTTCACAAGACCGGTGTTCCTTTTGCATGGTGCATGATGGATCCAAAAGGGGATCGTTCGCTGTCTCCTTCTCAGCAGCCGAACCCGACGGATCTCAGGATTGTTGAAAGAAAACCGGGCGGGATTGTGGTCAGTGGTACAAAACTGCACACAACACTGGGGCCGGGCGCGCATCATGTGGTTGTGGTTCCGTGCAGAGCGCTGGGTGAAGCGGACAAGGATTATGCCGTATCTTTTGCACTTCCCATTGATACAAAGGGTATTAAAATGATTGCCCGGCCATCTCCCGGACCGGCCCGGGAGGTTTCCATGGAAAGTCCGTTAAGTTCCCGGTTTCTGGGTGTTGAAGCCTTAACTATTTTTGACAATGTGTTTGTGCCCGAAGAAAATATTTTTATGTGTGGCGAGTGGGAACAGGCGGTGAATCTTTCCATGTATTTTGCCTGTTTGCACCGGCAATCAAAATGCGCCTGCAGTGCCGGACATTGTGATTTGTTCGCCGGTGCGGCAGCCCTTGCTGCTGATGTTAACGGGCTTGGAATGCATGTTTCTCATATTCGCGACAAAATTACCCAAATAATAATGAACGGTGAAACCGGATACGGGTGTTCATTGGGGGCAGCCGTCAATGCGCAACAGCATCCCAGTGGTGTCTGGATGCCGGACCCACTGATTGCCAATGCGGGACTGAACACGATTCGGTCGAATGTGGGTAAACACCTGGAGTATCTTCATGATATTGCCGGCGGACTGATTGCCACCATGCCCACGGAAGCGGACTGGAACAACCCGGAACTTAGAAAGTACATTGAACCGGCATTAAAAGGAAATCCAAAATACACCACTGAAGAACGGTTGCGTGCCCTGAATCTGGTGCAGGATTTGGCCGCCTCCAGAACCACCGGGACAATATTGGCCTTTACAGTCAACGCAGCCGGGTCACCGGTAACCAATGAAATCGTTGCGCGCAGAATGTATGATCTTGAAAAACGGATAAGTTACGCAAAAGAAATTGCATCGATTCAGAAATAGACCGATTGGTTGCATTATCGGCGAATCGGAAAAGTTTCGCAGTCTTGATATGGGGAAAAGCCCTTTATCCTTCTATGTAGTGGATATATAGTGGATAACCAAATATGGGAAATTGGTGTCGGAAATTGATGTCACATCTTGAATTAAATCATTAGTTGACGTGTTAAATGAGAAGATTTAAGAAATGCTCATGAGCAGAGCTGCATGAAAAATTGTTGGGAGATAACAAGATGAAAAAACGGTAGATGAAATAATAGTTTAATTCAAGATGTGACACCAATTCTCT
>CAZQLG010000407.1:0-2938 GCA_964594105.1 uncultured Desulfococcus sp.
TCGTCACCATGAAATTATTTGAACGCCGGGCGTATTTCCTTCAACCTTCAACCTTCAACCTTTCTCCCTACATCAAAGCCTCACAACTTGCAGGGATAGGAAATCCGTTTCTATGACAAATCGCTTCTCTGACGGATTCCGTCAGATCCTGTGTCACCATTTCCGACACCATTTGTTCAAATGATATGACAGGCTCCCAGCCGAGATCCTTTTTGGCTTTGGCAGGATTCCCGAGAAGGGATTCAACTTCAGTGGGTCGAAAATATCGAGGGTCTACGGATACCACGACCTGGCCTTTTTTAAATCGGTCCAGAGAATTCTTTACGGGCAGATCTGCCAGGGAATCAGGGACTGTCACCGCTTCAATAAGCCCTTTTTCTTCTACCCCCTGCCCTTGCCACTTAATTTTAACGCCGACACAGGCAAAGGCCTTGTCACAAAATTCACGCACCGAATGCTGGACACCGGTGGCAATTACATAATCATCCGGCTGTTCCTGTTGAAGAACCAACCACTGTGCCTTGACAAAATCCTTTGCATGCCCCCAGTCTCGTAAGGCATTAAGGTTGCCAAGAAAAAGTTGCGTCTCAAGGCCTAAGGCAATTCGCGCCACTGCACGGGTGATTTTACGGGTAACAAAGGTTTCACCGCGAATAGGAGACTCGTGATTAAACAAAATGCCATTACACGCATAGAGGCCGTAAGCTTCGCGATAATTGATCGTAATCCAGTATGAATAAAGTTTTGCGCAGGCATACGGAGAACGCGGATAAAAAGGCGTTTTCTCTGTTTGCGGTACTTCCTGAACTTTACCATATAACTCAGAAGTCGACGCCTGATAAAAGCGAACCTTCTCATCCAGTCCAAGAATTCTTATGGCTTCAAGTAGCCTTAAAGTACCCAGCGCATCGGTATTTGCTGTGTATTCCGGAGATTCAAAGGATACCTGAACATGACTTTGGGCGGCCAGGTTATAAATTTCATCCGGCTGGACTTCCTGAACAATCCGGACCAGGTTTGTCGCATCTGTTAAATCGCCGTAATGAAGAACAAAATGAAGATCTTTTTCATGGGGATCCTGGTAAAGATGGTCCACCCGCTGGGTGTTAAAAAGAGAAGACCGGCGTTTGATACCATGTACTTCTGAATACCCTTTTTGCAACAGCAGCTCAGCCAGGTACGCCCCATCCTGGCCGGTTACACCGGTAATTAATGCTTTTTTTGCCAAAATAATTCCCTTTCATGGAAAAGTTGAAGTAAAAATATAACGATCAATACCGACTTCCTTATTCGGTAATATGTAATTTATTAAAATATCGATATATTCCGTATTGTTCAAGGATATTTTATGTGGCATTGATGAAAAAATCATGATAAGCGTTGATGACACATGAATTCAACCCATTACCTAAATTGTGCAATTAGAATTTTAAGCAGTTTTTTGAATTGTTTTTTAGAAAATTACATTTTATCTATATGTAAAAAAACGACCGGTAAGTTCTCAAAAAGTTCGTGTCAATTTTATATTGAGATAAGGCACTGGATTCCCGACTTTATTGAAAAATTAAAACAACCGCCCGTGATTCGATTTTTTTTGGAGACATCAAAATGAAGCCCAGAAAAACATTCCAAAATTTATCCAGAGAAAAGCAGGATCGGATCACCCAAATTGCCATTGAGGAGTTTGCACATAAAGGATTTGACGGCGCCAGCATCAATGCTATGGTCGGTCGGATGAAAATTGCCAAAGGCTCCATATTCCAGTATTTTGGCAACAAGAAAGGGCTGTTTTTATTTATTTTCAATCAATCAATAGACATGGTCAAAAGATATTTGAGAACCGTTCGGGATGATTCTTTAGAAGAAGATCTTGCTGCCCGTTTGAATAGAACGCTTTCTGCTGGGATTTATTTTATTAAAAAACATCCCTTGTTGTACCGGCTTTACATGAAGGTTCTTTTTGAACCCAAAGCCCCTTTCCGGGATGAAATTTTAATTTCCTTACGTCAACACAGTATGGATTACCTGAAATCATTGCTGGAAAATGCATGTTTAAAAAAAGAACTCAACCAGAATATTGATATGGATAAAGCGGCGTTTATTTTAGATGCGGTCATGGATCGTTTTCTTTCCGCGCATACCATCAAGTATTTGGATTCAGGCCTTGGCATCTATGATGCGCCTCTAAAAACAACACAAGTGTGGATTGCTGACATTTCAAAAATGATTTGTACGGGAATCGCGCGGTCTGATATATTTGAAAAAAATCAATCGGCTATAATAGAACAACCATACATTCTCATCCTGTCCGCCGTGGAGGAAGAACTGGCCGGATTAATACAAAAGATTTCCCACCCCAAACAATCAATTATTGGCAATCGTAATGTCATATCCGGAACATTGGGTAATGTTCATATTAAACTGATGACCGCCGGCCCGGGAATTGTTAATACTGCGCAGGCATTAACCGCTGTCGTTGAAAACAAAAGGCCACAGCTGATTGTCCAGACAGGCTGTGCCGGAGTGTTCAGACAATCAGGGCTTAAGATCGGTGATATTGGTATTGCCACCGAAGAGATCGATATTCATACGGGTTTAGAATCTTCTTCCGAACCATGTGTACCGGATGAATTGCCGTTTGCCCTGCTTCAAACACCGAAAGTGATTAAAAATCGCTATCCCATAAATAATGAACTTGTAAATCAAGCGGTTCTGATTTTGCAGTCCGGCAAAATGTCTTCTGTTTTTAAAATTAAAAAAGGTCCGTTTGTCACGGTTTCAACCATTACCACGACCAATAATCGGGCGGACATTTTGTTTAAAAATTTTATGCCGTGCATGGAACAGATGGAAGGTAGCGCTGCCGCTCATTTGGCGATTCTCTATAATATTCCGTTTATTGAAATACGATCCGCCAGTAATTTTGTCGGTAAACGGG
>CAZQLG010000408.1:0-2936 GCA_964594105.1 uncultured Desulfococcus sp.
AACATAAATTCAAAACTGAAATAAAACAGTTTGTCTTCCTCGTCTGTTTTTTCGGGATTCCCGTAAAGACCGGCCATAATAGATTCAGTATAATCCCTGTCAATATACTGATAGCCGGTTCTAAACTGAAGCATATTCTCCACACACGGCTGCACCCAGTAAACTTCCCACACACTACCCCGTGTGTTCAATTTCTGATAAGGATCAGATGCGGCAATATCAAGGCCGACCCAGTATTCAGATCCGTCAAAATATTCTACCCCAATTTTGGGATTCTTGAATCGCTCGGATTCGATGTTATAGCGAAGACCGGTGTAAAAAGCCCAGCCGGATTGAGAATCATGGTTGTCCGGTGAAAGCAGGTAAAGACTGGCGACATCTTCAAAACCTGGTACTGTAGAAAGGTCCAGAGGATCCCCTGCAGCATCTTTGGCATCAATCTGATCTCCGTTGGGATGTGATCGGCTCCAGGAGACAGAAGCAAAAAAATCAATCGAACTGTCAAATAACCGATCATTGTTGAATTGTATGGTGTATTTATCAACATAACCCAGTTCTTGAGGAAAAATTAATTCAGTCACAAAAGACGGCTGACCTGTAAGATTTATTACTGTGTTAATATCATCAATGGCTTCCCTTATTAAATTATCACCGGTGTATCGAATATTATCCACCCGCAACCATTGAACCGTAAAAGAGGAATTATCAAGAAAGGGTAATTCTGAATTTAGCTGGGCCACGTAAAAATCGATATCGTCAAGCCCTTCCGGATCGTTTTTAAACGGATACATGTCCGTTTCATCTTCACTTCGGGCATAAACCAGATTCAAAGATTTTGCCAGAGGATTATCAAAATAAAAAGTAAGCGCGGCACCATCTGATTCCGCATTAAAAGCAAGATCCGGATAAGATGTCTGGCTCGGCCGATTATATCGGTATCGGGTCAGATATCCATCCGAAGTGGGCAGTCGACCGAATGTCATATTGACATGATGACCCAGCCATTGCGGACGATAGTCCACATAGGCGCGTTTGACCTTAATGCCCGAATCGGATGGAGAGCTCGAATAACCAAAGTCAGAACTCATGATGGAATCCGGTGAATTCCAGGTGCCCCATAGTTTGTACATCGTCAGAGTGGCATTAAACTGGAGTTCATCCATGGGTTCGGCCGAAAATTTCAAATCAAAATAATTAACAAAAGCGTTTTCATGCTCATCAGTGGTTGAACCATTAACTGAATTAATATCATCTCGGCTCAAATTATAATAAGAAGATCGAAAATAAATCTCATTGCCGAGCTTGTATTTTTCGATTATTCCGGTATCTCGGATAGATTGTTTGTAAACAAAGGCAAGGTTACTTTTAAGGGTATCGATCTGCGCCTGCTGTTCAGAAACCGTTTGCTGGAGCGTCCCGGCCTTCTCCTGCTGTTCTTCAATTTGTCCGGTATCTTCAATGGTCTGTTTGTAAACGCGGGAAACATTGTTTTTGAGTGTTTTGATCTGAACCTGCTGGTCATCAACCGTTTTTTTCAACTGAGTAGACGCTTTTTGCTGGGTATTGAGCTAATCGTTTAATTCTATAATTTGTTTCTGAAGCTGATCTATCTGAACCACATCATTTTCTTGTGCCAGTGATACGCTAGCACAAAAAGCAAAACAAAAGATCATCCCAAAACACACGACCCCTTTGAAAGAAAACATGAACACCTCCAAGTTAAAATTAATTATATAACTGGCTTAGTTCCAGAGCCCGATGCCTTCTTCACGACAGGGCCCTGCATTTTTGAGAAGAAATTCAAGGATTTGTTTTTTTTTATAAGAAGTTTCCCAGGATATCATGGCGAAAATAGCATGCCCGTTAGCTTCAATTAAACAACGCCATTGTTTTTGAGTTTTATCATGCGGTGAAAAATCATTGACCGTATGACATTTAAAACAGATGGCATTATGAAAATCATCAAGGAAAATTTTGGGCGGTCCGTTTTTTTGTTCTTCCGATTGAGATGGCCCCATGATGAATATACCATTAATAAAAAAGGCCAGTAACAATATTTTAGTAAAACGATTCACGATTCAAGCCATCTTCAGTTCATACTGATTACCATACACCAATACCGGCAACGTCAGGTTTTAATTTTCTGGCATTCATTAAAAGATAATTCAAAATATGTTCTTTTTGCTGAGGATTTTCCCAATGGATTTTGCCGAATATGGCGTGACCGTCTTTTTCGATGAGGAGGCGCCATTGTTTGGCAGTATTATCAGAAGGGTGAAAATCGTTTCTCAAGTGGCATCTTTTAAAACAAATCGACTGTTCAAATTCCTGATTCAAAATCTGATTATATTCCTGGATAGAAATTTCTACTTTGGGCGTGGCAACAAGCGTGGGCGACAGTTCCTCCAACAGATTATCATCAATTGGCTGGAGATGGGTGTTCGATTTCAATGCTGTTTTTTCAATCACCAACGGTGACGAATTTTCAGATAAGTTTTCATCATTGAATGGTCTTAATGCGTTGCTGAGGCTGGGAAATACCAACAAAAAGAAAAGAAAAACTAAAAACCCGCTCAAAAACAAGTTATGAGTATTTCGGGCAAAAGAAAATTCCATTAAAAAGGAAGCCTTAATAAAAAATTAACGGTTTATGACCATACAATTCTTTTAGTGAACAGCAACAATTTCTACCGCCTGGAACAATAACGCTCAGAATTTTATAATAAAAAATTAATTCTAAAATATCCGGGGAATCCGCTTTCTAAATTTATAAATAGTTATTTTTTTAAAACACAAAAAAAAATAAAGTAGAAAATCATCCTTTCCGGGGCGCAAGTGGGAACAGATAATAAACCGGCGCTTATTCTGATCTGATACCCGCACAAAAAAAAAGCCCCGTTATCTGACAAGTCAGGTAACGGGGCTTATAAAAAGAT
>CAZQLG010000409.1:0-2924 GCA_964594105.1 uncultured Desulfococcus sp.
CAAGGCGTAGTGGTTTTTCAGGATTGAAATAATACATGTAGTATATTGAAAATCTGAAAAACCGCTACAACGCAGTAGACGGGACTTTTTACGACGCCATCAATGTTGGTGAAATTATATTTCTTTAATCAAATTAAATAGTGGCGCATTTTGCAGATATCTGTAACTATGCCGTCAATAATTTGTCGGCATTTTCAGGGTGCACCGACTCATTTGTTTGCAGCACAATAAATCGATAAGGACATTTTTAAGATGAGCTTAGCTGGCGTTAATAAATTTTTATTAAAAATTTTTGGCAGTAAAAATGAGCGGATTATTAAACACTATTTACCGCTTATTGAATCGACCAATCTTTTGGAATCCGATATCAAGGCATTGAGTGATTCAGCTCTCGCCGGTCAGACGCAAAAATTAAAATCCCGTTATCAGGCCGGAGAATCTTTAGATGATCTTCTGCCTGAAGCGTTTGCAACGGTCAGGGAAGCCACCTGGCGGACATTGGGGATGCGGCATTTTGATGTACAGCTGATTGGCGGCATGGTTCTTCATGAAGGTAACATTGCTGAAATGAAAACCGGTGAAGGTAAAACCCTTGTCGGACCCCTGGCCGCATACTTGAATGCATTAACCGGCAAAGGCGTTCACATCATTACAGTGAATGATTACCTGGCCAGGCGTGATGCCGCATGGATGGGAAAAGTTTTTACATTTTTGGGCTTGACGGTGGGTGCCATTCTTCACGGTATGGATGATTCCCAGCGTAAAGCAGCCTATAATATGGATATTGCGTATGGCACAAACAATGAGTTCGGATTTGATTATCTTCGGGACAATATGAAGTTTGATAAAGAAGCCCTTGTCCAGCGGGAACTTCATTTTGCGGTTGTTGATGAGGTGGACAGTATTCTTATTGATGAAGCCCGTACACCGCTGATTATTTCCGGTCCGGCGGAAAAATCAACCCACCTGTACTATGATGTCAACAATATTATCCCGAATTTTAAACCGGAAGAACACTATACGGTTGATGAAAAGTCAAAGGCCTCCTCACTCACGGAAGCTGGCGTGGCGTATGCTGAAAAGCTGTTAAATGTTGATAACCTTTATGATACAAATAATATCGATGTGCTGCATCATGTTAACCAGGCCCTTAAAGCGCATGCTATTTTTACCCGGGATGTGGATTACATTGTCAAAGACGGAGAAGTTATTATTGTTGACGAGTTTACCGGGCGGCTGATGCCTGGCCGTCGATATAGTGAAGGACTCCACCAGGCGCTGGAAGCAAAAGAAAAAGTAAAAATTGCCAATGAAAATCAGACGCTTGCCACCATTACATTCCAGAATTATTTCCGGATGTACGATAAGCTTTCCGGCATGACCGGTACCGCTGACACGGAAGCTGCTGAGTTTGGCAAAATTTATGGGTTGGCGGTGGTGGTGGTTCCCACCAATCAACCCATGATCCGTAATGATTTTCCGGATGTTATTTATCGTACCCGAAGGGAAAAATTTGAAGCGGTGTTAGATGAAATTGTGGAACTTCACAAAACCGGACAACCGGTACTGGTGGGTACCGTGAATATCGACGTGTCCGAAGATGTGAGCCGTAAATTAAAAAAAAGAAACGTGCGGCATAATGTATTGAATGCCAAAAATCATGCCGGTGAAGCAGAAATTATTGCCAATGCCGGACAACAGGGTGCGGTAACGATTTCAACCAATATGGCCGGCCGTGGTACGGACATCGTGTTGGGTGAGGGGGTGACGGACCTGGGTGGTCTTCATATCATCGGGACCGAGCGCCATGAAAGCCGGCGGATAGACAACCAGCTCCGGGGGCGTTCCGGGCGTCAGGGGGATCCAGGCTCCTCTCGTTTTTATCTGGCCCTTGAAGATGATTTGCTTAGAATTTTCGGGGGTGAGCGCATCTCCGGGATCATGAGCCGCCTGGGCATGCAGGAAGGCGAACCCATTGAACACAAGATGATTTCCCGTGCCATTGAAAATGCCCAGAGCAAGGTGGAAGGCCATAATTTCAATATTCGTAAACAGCTGCTCGAATATGACGATGTTATGAACCAGCAGCGGGAGGTGGTCTATCAGCAGCGACGCCATGCCATCACCAATGAAAGCCTGCGTCCGGTGATTGATGACATGATCAGTGATTTTTCCGAAGAAATTGTTTCAATGCATGCGGGCGAAAAAATGCCCCCCCGTGAATGGGATTTGAAAGGGATAGCCGATGCGGTGTTTAAACGGTTTAATCTCAGGCTAAACTTGGATAAAATGGATGAAGATACCACGGATCAGATGACCATGGAAAAATTGTCCCAGACGATTTTCGATACAGCCATATCCATTTACAATCAAAAAGAAGCCAGAATTGGTGCTTCGGACTTTCGAAACATAGAACGCATTATTATGCTGCAAACCATGGATAACCTGTGGAAGGATCATCTGCTGTCCATGGATCATTTAAAGGAAGGCATCGGACTTAGAAGTTATGCCCAGCAGGATCCGCTGATGATTTACAAAAAAGAAGCATTTGACATGTTTCAGGATATGGTTGAAAGGGTTCGGGAAGAAACCATTACGATTCTGTTCAGGATCCAGATTGCCGAACCCAGTGCGGTCGAAGAATTATCAACGCCCAAAGAGCAGGCGATGAGCTTTTCCCACAGTGATTCCGACGTGAAAAAATTACCGGTGGTGCGCAATAAAGATAAAATCGGAAGAAATGACCCATGCCCGTGCGGCAGCGGGAAGAAATTTAAGAAATGCTGCGGTAAATAATTTTTACGGGACTATCAATTTTGACAAACTCGTAAAAAGTCGATTTCTGATGGCAAAGAAAAAAGCTCCACCAATCTTATAAAATTGGCGAGGCGCGCAAATCCTGAGTGATGATTCGTACTTAGCGT
>CAZQLG010000410.1:0-2914 GCA_964594105.1 uncultured Desulfococcus sp.
CCACTATCTGCAAGTTTTTTCAACGTTTTTTCATTGGGCCCGACATTCGGCAGGCTGAGGGGAATCAACTCCAGGATAAACAAGCCGGTAACCAGTAAGATAGGCCCGAGTATCTGGTTCATGTGCATTTGAAGAAAATTTGCGACGCCGGGGATAGAGATTAAACCGGTAATGATTAATAGTGCAATGACAATGTAAGATATTGTCCGGCCAATCGTATACGCAATCGCCGCCAGCACGGTGGTATAAGCGGAATTAATCTGCTTTCCGATATACGTAGTGGCGGCGATATTGGTTGCCAGCGGGCACGGGCTGATGGACGTCAGGATACCCAGCCAGATAACGGAAACTATTTGGGCAACGCCGTATTCCATGATTATCCCTTCAGCCAGTCATTGATTTCGGTTTTTACATAATTTTCGAATTTTTCGTCATCTTTGACAAGGGTCCAGATATCTTTCAGGTCTTTCCAGCGAACTTCCTTGCCGTCTTTCATTTCTGAAACAATCAGGTGCTTGGAATAAAGCTGGTAATCCTTTCTGTAGTGTTCATTTTCCGGTTCATCCACGTTAATAACCCGCCAGACGACTTTGCCGGTTTTCAACTCATCTTCAAAATTAGCTTTGACCGCCTGGGATGATAATTCTTCGATCCGTTGGCATGTGGGGCATCGGAATGTGCCATGGAAATATGTGACGACCAGATAATGGGCCGGCTTTTGGATTTCAGTCGTCTCATTTTTAGCCTTTTCAGCAGCTGAAAGACTTTGAGCAAAAAATATGAGCATGAAAAATATGAGCATGAAAAATACGAATGTTCGTTTTTGAATCAATTGCATGAAAAAATTCTCCTTAAAGATTTTATGGCTTGCACGTCACATGGCAGATTCCAGAGGGTGTTTCCATCGCAAAGGGAAAGTATTTCCGCTTTAGCCAAAGCGCCACGTTGACCAGTGAAATCAGTACCGGCACTTCCACCAGAGGACCAATCACGCAGGCAAAGGCCTGACCCGAGTCAATACCAAATACCGCCACGGCTACGGCTATGGCAAGTTCAAAGTTATTGGAAGCTGCCGTAAAACTCAGGGTGGTCGATTGTTCATAAGTTGCGCCCATTTTCATGGACAGAAAAAAAGAAACAAAAAACATGATAACAAAATAGATGCATAAGGGAATTGCCACGCGTAGCACATCAAACGGAAGTTGAACGATATATTCTCCTTTCAGGGAAAACATCACCAGAATGGTAAACAGCAGGGCGATGAGTGTCATCGGGCTGATTTTAGGGATGAATTTCTCCTCATACCATGTCTTTCCTTTTACTTTAATCCCGATTACCCGGGAAAGCATACCGGCGATAAACGGAATGCCCAGATAAATAAAGACACTTTCCGCAATCTGGCCGATGGAAATATTCACCACAATGCCCTTGAGTCCCAGCCATTCCGGCAACACCGTGATAAAGATATACGCATAAACCGAAAAAAACAAAACTTGGAAAATAGAATTAAAGGCCACCAGCCCGGCGCAGTATTCCGTATCCCCGGAAGCCAGATCATTCCATACAATCACCATGGCGATGCAGCGGGCCAGGCCGATCAAAATGAGTCCCACCATATATTCGTGATGCCCGGAAAGAAACGTAATCGCCAGCAGAAACATCAGCACCGGCCCGATGATCCAGTTCTGGACCAGCGAAAGAGACAACACCCTGAAATTGCGAAAAACCTCTCCAATCTCTTCGTATTTGACTTTGGCCAGCGGCGGGTACATCATTAAAATTAACCCGATGGCAATGGGAATATTGGTGGTGCCGACCTGGAAATAATTGATCACATCCTTTATCCCGGGATACAGATACCCCCAGATGACGCCGACAAACATGGCCAGAAAAATCCACATTGTTAAAAAGCGATCCAGAAAGGATAATTTTTTTATGGTGGAACCAGTCATATATTTCCTCCTGTTTTATTTTCCAATCCATTCAACCACATCTTTTTTTTTCGGAATTATTCCCACACACTTCACCTCACCGTCAATAACCACCGCAGGAGTTCCAAAGACACCGTACTGAGCGATTTGCATCACATCGGTTATTTTTTCCACAAAGGCGTCCACGCCGGATTCTGCCACTGCTTCTTTGACGATAGTTTCGGTTTTTTTGCATTTCGGACAACCAGGGCCCAATACTTTAATCTCCATTTTTTTCTCCTCTAAAACAAAAAATTAAAAATATACCCGACAATGAGAATTCCCGTTCCGACCACGCCGAGGAATGTGGCGATCAGTCGCGGTTTGAGCACTTTTCGGAGAATAATCATTTCCGGCAAAGACAGGGCAATGACCGACATCATAAACGCCAATACCGTGCCAAGCGCCGCCCCTTTTTCCAACAGGGCCTGCACAATGGGGATGATACCGGCGGCGTTTGAATACATGGGTATTCCCAAAAGAACAGATAAGGGAACCGACCACCAGGCGGATTTCCCCATCATGGAAGCCAGAAATCCTTCGGGCACATATCCGTGAATACCCGCGCCCACCGCAATACCTATGACTACATATATCCAGACTTTTCCCACAATTTCAATCACGGCCAGGACACCGTCCTGTATCCGGTCCGCCCAGTCTTTGCGCATCTCCTCGACATGGGCTTCTCCAGTCTGAAGTTCTTGGACCCAGTCCTCAAGATGTTTTTCCATGCGCAGTCGACCGATGACCCATCCGGCAACCATGGCGATTAAAAGTCCGGTGACCAGATAAATGGCGGCGACTTCCCATCCGAACAGACCATAGAGAAGTACCAGCGCAATTTCATTTACCATGGGGGCGGATATAAGAAAAGAAAACGTCACACCCAAAGGAACGCCCGTGGTCACAAAACCGAGGAACAAAGGCACTGCGGAGCAGGAACA
>CAZQLG010000411.1:0-2879 GCA_964594105.1 uncultured Desulfococcus sp.
AGGAAAAAAGGAAGCCATCGAATTTACCGTAAAGGGTCTTACAGAATGGTCTTGCTTTGGCATCAAGGTAAGATACTGCATCCAAAAATCACTAAAGAACTTTTTGAGGTGCTGGAAGAAGCAGGATATATTTTTGACCTTGCTCCTTCATAAGATATTTGTGATTTTGGGTGACCCCATATTCGCGGTGCGAATATCTTTGATCAACATAAACAGGTGGCGGCTATCGGTGGCTGAGGGCATAAATCCGAAGTGACTATAAAAGGCCGCAGCAGAATCGTCTTTTGCATGAACAGTCAGTGATCGTACTCCCACCATATCGGCAACTTGCAAAGTACGCCCCAAGGCATCCAGGAGCAATCCTGCCCCGATTCTCTGGCCTTGCCATTCACTATGCACGGCAAGACGCGCCAGAATAAGAAGTGGTATCGGGTGGTGCGGCATTCCTTTGACAACACGCTCCGGCGCATCAGCATGCCGGACTTCCCCCGCCACAATTGTATAAAATCCGACGACCGTTTTGCCGCTCAATCCGACATAGGTCTGTGACGAATTCATCTGTTGCGCCTGTAAAGCATGACGAATGAGGAATCGATCAAGTTCACGTTGGCCGCAGGTGAATGTGTCAACCTCATGCGTTCGCTGCAACTTTTCGATGTGCAACGCCAGCGTCATGATTCATCAAAAACGGAAGGCTCGTGGAACAGCCGTTCAAGGCGCGGAATACGACGTGGTTGAGCGTCTAAGGCGGCAATGAAAGCATCCCAGCGTTTTGCGTCAAGCGTGAAGATGCGTCGATCCGCCAGCCGTTCTTCAGCTTCGCTCAAAGCCGTTTCGAGAACGAACTCGCTGACAGATTTTCGTGCGGCGGTAGCGGCAGCCCGGAGTGTCTGCTTGGCGGATTTGCTGAGTCGCAAATCAAGTTTTTCAGTTCTATTTGTACGTTGAGTATTCATGTTGAGAATGTATGAAGTCCGCCAGACAATGTCAAGACAATTTTGAGTCAAAACTGGGGTCATTACCTTGATTTTTTTCTGAAGACAATGGTCGTGTCCTTGGATACGACAACACCCACGATTTTCATCACACGCATTATTTCGGCGAAATATCGGAAGTATCTGATTTTATCAGCTACCAGGATTTGATTAAACGTTTTGAAAAGGAAATTAAGGAGTTCATAAAATGAATGTTGAACTGAAAGCAGGTCATACAGAATACCTGCGCTTTTTTGTAAAAAAAAATGACACACAAATATAGGTGTAATAATATGTGTGAAAAAGGAGGTGCTTTATGGCGTCGAATTTAGCAATTAATGAGGAATTGCTGAGCAAGGCATTGGAAATCAGCGGTTTGAAAATCAAACCGACATCCTATCGATTCGCCATTATTTGCCGAATAAGTGTGGTAAGGCGTTGGATATTGGTGCTGGCCGTGGTATATCATCCTATGCGTTGGCAAAAGACGGGTGGCATACGTATGCCCTGGAACCCGACCCCAGTGAGATTGTCGTTGCAGGCGCCATCCGGAGTTTAAATGACAAAACGAATTTGAATATTCATGCAACGCGTAATATTAAAGGAGATGAAATGATCACATCATATACCGCCAAATACACAAAAATCAAATCCGGTTATATAGGTCAATCGGTTGAGTGGCCGGAAGTGGTCACGGAAGGAAAAGATATTGATGAATGCCGGGAAATGATGAGAGATGCGCTAAATGAAATGATTATTGCATATTATCAACAAAAAAAAGAAATACCGGGAGGCAACGCCTTGCTCGAACAGGTTTCGGCGGCGGTGGATTTTGACCGTAAAACGGCTTGATTTAATACGATATTTTAATGAAAATGGCTTTTATTTTTTGCGCGAAGGATCCAACCATGCAATTTTTACAAATGACATCAAGACGATACCTATCAAACGCCATTGACGGTTTGACAGGATAACGGCAAATGAATTGTGTAAACAAGCTGGTTTGAAGCCTAAATTTTAAGGATGGGAAAAGCGGAGATGGCTTGATCGGATGATGAATCTGGGATCAAACCTTGAGTTGTGATTAACTGCTTGAAGGGGAAATATAATGGAAACCATTGGTGCATATGAGGCAAAAACGCATCTTTCCAAATAGCTTGAACGTGTCAGAAAAGGGGAACGGATAACCATCACCAAGCATGGAGTGCCTGTAGCGGTATTACTGCCTCCTGAATGTCAGCAAAAAGCGAACCCCGGTAAAATCATTCGTGAACTTCGGGATTTCAGGAAACAGTATCATCTTAGCGGGTTAAGCGTGCGGGAAATGATCGAAGAAGGCAAGCGTTAAATTGTAGAAACTGCTATGATTTATCGTCTCAGTCACCTTTGTCCCTTTTGCCTACCGGGCTGGCCGAACAGCCTTGGCGCAGCAGTCAATGTTCGTCTCTGCCGGAGGTATAGCGGTGATGAAATTAACAACATATAATCTAAAAGGGAGATACCCTGACTACAAGCAGAGTTTTTATAAAAAGGCGACTATTGAGTTCACTGTGGAACGTATCGAACGGATAGAGGAGATGAGAAAATGGCTCAAAGGGCTGTTGACCATGTGATTTACGATCATATTAAAAAATATGTCCAAACGTTACGGGACAACAAGATATCTGTTTGGCGCCTCTATCTATTTGGGTCTCACGCTAAGGGAACAGCGCAAGCGGAAAGCGATATCGATCTGGCTATTTTTTGGGATAAGGATGAAATAGACCGTTTTGATGCGGACGTCCAGCTAATGTATCTGACCCGCAAGGTGGATCTACTCATTGAACCCCATTCCTTTTCAAAAAAGGATTTTGAAGATCCTGATCCTTTTATTAAAGAGATCATCACGACCGGTGAGCGTATTTT
>CAZQLG010000412.1:0-2856 GCA_964594105.1 uncultured Desulfococcus sp.
TTGAATCCATCTATACGTTTAGTGAAGGTTTTGCTTTGATGCTTGAGAAGATCGCTTTGCGGCATGGGGCTTAGGATAGTGGAGATGACAATGCTGAGGGCGGCAGCATTCGCATGCGGCTGACCGGTGTCGCCTCCATTGTCCTTGGCGATGTAAACTCAATCGTTTTTCAACAAGGGAATCGTTTTTTAACCGAAAAGAAACAGCTGCCGACCGAGCCCTCCCCTGAACTGATCAACAGGGCCTGGTTCAACGAGAACCTTGTCAGCCGTTGGTAAGGGGGATGACTGCAAGATGAGTGCATTTAAAACTGATGTAGTCGACACCAAAATAAAAGCATGCGATTTTAAATATATCAAGGTGGAGGACCAGAAAGAAGTATGGGAAGATGCAATGCGAATTGGTCGTGTAATGGGTGAGCGTTTAAAATAGAATGGAGAATAAATTGCTATCAAAACAGAAACTTGAACACCTAACCCAGGAAGCAATAAGGCTTGGCGCAACGTCTTCCGCCATTATATCGTCCAAAGAAATTCAGGTGAAAGATGATCTGGCAGCAATATGTAATGGAGAATATACCTGTCCGAATTATGGCCTGGCCGCAAGCTGTCCACCCTATGTGGCAGGCCCGGCCGGATTTAGAAAGTGGCAGAAACAGAGCAAATATTCTATTACCGTAAAAATAGAATTGCCGACATCCGTCATGTTTTCTGATGAGCGAAATGGTGTGATGCAGCTGCTTCATCAGATTGTCTCAGCAGTAGAGCAAAAAGCCATTGAAATGGGTTGTAAAAATTCAAAAGGATTTGCCGGCGGATCATGTAAGGAATTGTTTTGTGATGACCAGGAAACGTGCTGTGTTGTAGCAGAAAATAAACCCTGCCGCCATATAGAGGTTGCCCGCCCGTCTATGTCAGGATTTGGTATTGATGTCACTCAATTGATGCTGTCATCCGGATGGCCGGCCCAAAGGGCGGAAAATAAAAATTCAGCAGATAAAAATGACACAAGCTGGGTGGCGGGGCTTATTCTGCTGGCGTCGTCAAAAGCACCATCTGCTGTGTTGTAACGGTTTTTCAGACTTTCAATGTACGACTTGTATTATCTCAAGTCTGAAAAACCGCTACGCCTTGCCAATTTCATAAGATTTGGTGAAACTTTTTATTTAGCCATCTAAATACATTACAGTATTACCAAGCTTAAGAAAAAAAAGGAATCTGAGCGGATATGAAAAAATTCAACAACACAATGGAAGTATTTAAGTTACTGCCAAAAACCAATTGCCGAAAATGCAACAAGCCGACCTGCCTTGCTTTTGCAGCAGCAGTATTTCAAGGCCAGGTTTCTTTAGGTGATTGTCCGTTTATTGATGAAAACACCCTTAACACTTACGGCAATAAAAATGATACATATGAATCCAAAGCAGAGCAGGATTATCTTGAAGTATTGGGCCGATTAAAAGAAAAAATCAGGCAGACAGACCTTGCGTCCAGAGCAGATTTGCTTGGCGGAACGTTTTCAAATGACAGATTGACTTTGAAAATTATGGGAAAAGATTTCAGTGTGGACACAAATGGTGAGATTTCAACGGATATTCATGTCAATCGCTGGATTGCCCCGCCGGTGTTAAATTATATCCTGTCAGGCAAAGGACTGGCCCTGACCAATTCCTGGGTTCCGTTCCGGGAACTGGAAACATCCAAGGACTGGGCCCGTTTTTTTGAACATCAATGCGTTAAACTTTTTAAAAAAATTGCAGATGAGAACCCGTCTTTTTTCGAAGACCTCATTGAACTGTTCAATGGGAAGCCTGTTGAAAATCATTATGACGCGGATATTTCCCTGATCATCAAACCGCTGCCTCTTTTGCCTATACTCATCTGCTACAATCATCCCGAAGACGGTATGGAATCGGATTTGAATCTTTTTTTCGACACAACGGCGGATAAAAACCTGCCAGTTGGAAACATCTATACACTGACGACAGGGCTGGCCAAGATGTTTGAAAAATTGGCGGCACGCATGGGTGACAGTTTGAAAATATAAGGACACAAGCTATTTTTATAATTGAGGTTTTTTCTGATAAAAGTTGCAACGACAGGTAGTATATTGTACAAGCTAAAGCTTCGGATAAAGTCGTTTAAGTTTAATGCGAGCATTTTTCGTGGTAAATTGCCAATCAACTTTTGTTTGTCGGTTATTTCGATCTATATTCCATGCCGACACTTTATTACGCATTTTCTCGATACAGGCAATTCGCTATGGACGCCGGAAACCCAGACGATTGCCGACAAGGGTATTGTTTCTGGCACATGGCAGACTTTTCCATCTAATGTCCCTGATTCCCCGAACACCGTTGATTCTATTATTGTAAAAGGCGGCAACAATTTTTCAGTTCACCAATATGATCCTGTAGCTTACAGTGGTGAATGGAACGTCGGCTATTTACCTGATGCAGGCGGCTCAGGCACCCCGCCGAAATTTCACATTTAACGGCTTATAGTCAGACTTTACCAGTCCCGGAGCCAGCCTCCATCCTGCTCATTGGTACCGGTCTTCTTGGATTGGTGGGTTACAATCGCAGAAGGTTCGCCCAAAAGAAATAAACAGCTTTTGGACCGCAACATAATTTCAAAAATAATTCAAAAAACACACCCCCCTGAATATTCGACATAAGCCATAATTTTTTTTGAAAAAAATTAAAAAATTTCTAAAAAATGCAAGAGTAAAAATTCATCTTCACCCTTCATTTTGCTCAAATCAGGCAACACAATGGCTAAGATAAAAATGGCACCCATTTCGTGTCGAGTAGACCGGCTTCTCCTATGAAAACAAAACATTACAAACGAGTCTTTT
>CAZQLG010000413.1:0-2825 GCA_964594105.1 uncultured Desulfococcus sp.
CCCATGATTACAATAGAATCGGTAATTACTGGGAAAAAGGGAATTTAAATGAAATTGATATTGCAGCGGTAAATGATCTTGAGAAAAAAATGCTTATTGCTGAAGTTAAAATAAATTCGGATAGAATTAATATAGAAGCGCTAAAGAAAAAATCGGAAAAACTCATTAAATCCTATGCTACTTATCATATTAGATACATTGGGTTAAGTCTTAAAAACCTAGATGATTTTTTGTAAACCTGACAACTAATGGTTGATATCAATAAAAATCCAGCCTGGTTCAGGACTGTCTCCAGGTGTAAATATTCTGATTTATCGGTATCTCATCCGGAAGTTTTTGTCAGCCGACACCCGGGCTCAAATTATTTTGTGGACATGGCAAAACTGGGTGATCAGATTGTGCTGGTCAAGGCTTCGGGGTATGTACGTTTTTATGAGACGAATGAATTATTGAGTTTTTTTGATGATTATTTATCTACGCATTTTGATAAAACAAACGGTATTATTTATCTGGAGGATTACGTTGATGTTGAAGGCGCGGATTCAGCAGCCAGAAAAGAATATATTGAATATTATCTTAAAATGAAAAATGTTTTTATTGCTGGAATACTGTATAATCAATCGATTTTGTTTAAAATTAGTTTTAAAATTGCCAGAAGATTTCATGCCCTGCTTAATCAGGTATATGATCTTAATACATACGAACAGGCCATTGCATTGGCCTTGAAAATAATCGGCCAGCACGATGCAGCACAATGCCGGGACGATAAATTCGAGGGAGTTGGCCCGCCGCTAACACCCAAAGCATCAGCATCGGTTTTGGGGGTCGTGTCTGAAAAATTTAAACATTTCAAGGAAAAACGTTTCAGTCGTTTCACCGAAAATATCACCCGAAAATATTCCGAAGCACTCCTTAAATATATCGCAGCCATTGATTGGAATAAAGACGGCTTTGATCCGCCGAAAAACAACCTGCAAGCCGATCAATCCGTTAGAAAAGTATTTGACGCGATCCGCTATATTAAATCGGAAGTGGATGACCTGCTCAGGCAAAGAGATGCAACGGAAACGGTTTTGCGGGAGAGTGAAGCCAGATACCGGCAGTTGGTTGAGCATGCCAGGGCCAGTATTATAGAGTATGATTATTCGGTCAATCGAATCATCAGTGTGAATGATTCATTTCTTGATATCACCGGATATTCGAAAGACGAAATCCTTTCAATGAACCCGTTTAATCTCATGCCGGACGAAAGCCAAAAATTATTTGCCGAACGGATTTCCCAGTTGCGGGCCGGGAAATCCGTTGCACCGGATGTTGTTTACCAGCTTATTTCAAAACAAAATAAAATTAAATGGATCCTTTTTAATCCAAGTATCACGTTTAAACATCAACAGCCGGATACGGCGAAGATCGTTATAATCGATATCTCTCATTTAAAAGAAGTTGAAAGCAAGCTGCTCGATTATCAGTCCAAACTCAAAAAATTGTCCATCCGGATGTCAAAGTCTGAGGAAACCCAGCGGCGGCAATTGGCCTCTCAGTTGCACGAAAGCGTCAGCCAGGAGTTGTTTGCAGCGCAATTAAAACTCAACGCACTGGAAAAATCATTAAATGACCCGAAATATGACCACCAGCTTGATGAAATCAAGACGCAGATCGTTAAGTCCATCAGGGAGATCAGAGGTATCACGTATGATTTAAGTCCACCGGTATTATATGATCTGGGCCTGAAGGAGGCGGTTAAATCTTTGGCCAAATCCATTGAAGCAAAATATTGCCTGACGGTAAAAGCAAGATTCAATGGTCGCCTGTCGCATTTGGATGATGACATGAAAATAATTATTTACAGAATTATCAAGGAGATCCTTCATAATTCGATCAAGCATGCACAGGCTGATTGTATAAATATTATCATAGACAACACCAATAAGCACCTGCGTGTTGATGTGAGTGATAATGGGGTCGGGTTTGACGCCGGCAGTTTATCTGAAGGTCATTATACCGGTGACGGGTTCGGGCTCTTTGATATAAAAGAAAAAATAAATCATCTGAGTGGACGCCTGACGATCCATTCACCGCCTGGTTCAGGAACCCGGATTGGTTTGAGTGTACCTTTAAATGACCCGGAAGGGCCATGCTGACAACAACAATCGTTCTTTCAGCCAGTTTCCTGATATATACACTGTCGTCTATGAAAAATTTGTTTAACTTTGGTGTGCTGACTGCTTTTGCTATTTTTTATCATCAGTGGGTCAGCGAACATTCAGTTCCACCCGTGCAGCTTTAAACGCTTCTTCTGTCCCTGGTGAAAGGGATTCGGGTTCTGTCAGAAAAAGCCGATTTGCCGTGACTGTGTCATCCTTCAACAGATAGGCTTTCACCTGCTGTGCTCTATCAAGTGCCAGCAGGCGCATTTCAGCATCCGTGACAGTAATTTGTTTGCGGATAAGCGTTTCTATTTCTGCGATGGTCAGGCTGGGATCTTCAACCGGTTTACGCACCTTCTTTTTTTTCGGGTCAGACAGAATCTCTTCAGTATATACCAGTTCGATGAATTTTTGATATTCTTCAGAAGACAATACCATTTTATCGATGGATACCATGTCTTTTAATGCGTCTTCTTTCAGTTTACGGGATTTTATTTTCCGGGTAAGAAAAAGGTCTGTTAAGGCGGATCTGTCAGTTTCCATATCAACGTAGCCGGAAATGTCCATTTTTAATACCGGGCGTTCGTGCATCAATTTTTTAATGGCATCCAGCTTTTTTGTTCCTGTATCATCGATTGCCGCAGTTGCCGCCGAAAACTCTATGTACCGGAGTTCTTC
>CAZQLG010000414.1:0-2817 GCA_964594105.1 uncultured Desulfococcus sp.
CGGTGTCACATCTTGAATTGTGAATTATGGTGTTGGGAGCTGGCGGAAGTAATTCACAAATCAAGATCTGACATTTTTACCCACGAAAATCGTTAAATGAAAACTGCGGCGTTTCCGTATCCGTCTGTTCCGGTGGCTTAGAAGCAACTGCTCCGGGCCCGTAAGAGACCGGTCGGCTTGTCCACCAATTAAAAACTGAAAACACGATAAAAACAAAGGAACATAAAACAATGACCGCTGTTTTAATGGGAATGGCGGATGGTTTTATGTTCTGTACGATATCTTGTTGATTTTGCGTAAATCGGGTTCCGTGGTCCGGCTGTTTATTAAATTTATGTATAATAATGCCGCATTTTAAACACTCAGGCGATTTGTCCTGTTCATAACCGCAGGCCGGACAAACCATTTTTCCCTGATCGATAATTTCCGGTGTTATTTTATTTTTAATTGTCAGTTAAAGACCGATCATTTCCCCAAAATTAAAATAATACCATTTCTGATTACACGCCTTGCCGTCTTCATCCTTTGAGGTATTCGACGCGTTGACCATCCAAGCTTCCAGGGTTTCCGGTTTCATAATGACATCCTGGACATTTCCCTTCATGGCCGCTACTTTTGCCAGTTCCTTGAATGTTTCAAGATCATGTTCACCATAATGCTTTATCATAAATTCCCGCAGTTTCCCGGTTGAATGGCCGGCAAATATGACATCGTTGATTCCCTCGTAGCATTTATCATCCCCTTCATCACAAAATTCCCGGTTATCCGCCAACGTCTCAAATCGCTGATAATCGGAAACAAGCATCTTCCCTTTGACATCCGGGTCTTCACCGGCACCACTGAACTGATAGACGTAAGAGCAGGTTCTTTGAGAATCCTTTACAATTTTCATTGCCGCCTGAATAGAGTCCGCTTCTCTTAGCAATTTTTTAAAAAGAAACACAAACGGAATCCCCTCAAGCGTTTCAAAATTCCGGTTGCCATACCCCATCTCTCCGAATGCCATGTGATTCTCATTCATACCGGTGATGCAGCCGGTAAAGCCTGCATAGGAGAATGATGCAAACGCATGACCGTTATCCGGCTGATAGACGTGAATGACCGGATAGCGCTGGGCGCCCAGCTCCCGAATCCAGTCAAGCACTCTTAGATGATAAAGATCGCCATCCCGGGTGGCAGCGCCAAATGCGATGACACCGCTGCATGTCTCCAGGTCAGGATCGGCAAGACTCCCTTTTTCAGGCGGTTCGGTTTTGTATTTTTTCCCTCTCAGGAACTGTTTCTTGCCGGCATATTCGGACAATTCCGGGATGGTATGCAGCCAGTGAATGATCCGTAAAGGAATTTCTGCGCCATGGGCCAGGCCGCGCATCTCTTCTTTGTCTTCGATGGGAATAAACGGCGCAATCAGATCATAGACTTCATCCATTGCATCTTCATGCACCCCTTTTGAATTGGCGTATGCCTTGACGATTCCGATGATATGATAAACATTTTTGTGGATGTCCTCTTTATTTAAACGTCCGTTCTGAAACCCCATTTCATAAGGGGTTCCTTGCATTACGATCACTTTTATATGATTGTAAGCGGGATCTTTTGTCTCAATGATTTGCGCCTTGGCCAGCACCTCTTCAACCGACCGGTGATTAAAAAAAACGGTTCTCTGTTCGAGCGTCAGTTCGTTTTCCGGAACGCTCCAGCTGCCGATCCTGCCCATAATATCATATCGGTTGGGAAAATTTGAGCAACCGGTTAAAACAAACACGGCCAATAACATAATATATGTCTTAATTGTCAGTCTGATCATGATCACTTATTTCCTTAATTTACGGTTAAAAAAATCCAGTGATTTCATTTTAACATACGGCAGTCCGAGTATTGCCGTATAATGACCGGTCAGCATGGTTATTTTTTCAGGTTTTCCCATCTTGATCCATAATTCGTTTCCGTTTTTATATGGAACGGTGGAATCAAATCGGCCCAGGACCATAAACGCATTCTCCGCATCCATATATTCCGCATAATTGATGGGATCACAGGTAATCTTGGATTTTAGAAGTTCATGAAACTCTGTTTGAGTGATATCATGTGTTTTAATGTATTCTTCCCGCCGCCGGACAATTCCCTTTTCATCAGATGTGGAAATAATCTCGGCAAGATCACCACCGACCAGGCACATTACGCTGGCATTGATCCGTTTGTCCAGCGCACTGATGAGCGCGGCTTTAATACTTCCCATGCTGATGCCAAAGACGCCGATCCGGTCGGAATCAAGATCCTCCCGCATTCCGATCCAGTCAAGGGCCTGCTTGTGATCAAGAACAATCTGACGCAGGGTATTATCCAATTTATCAAGATCCTTAAATGACTTGTATTGCTTTTGCCGATGCACAATGATTGCCGAATAGCCATGATCCGCAAAATATCCGGCAAATGTTTTTGCAAAATAATTGGACCCGCCGAGTATGGGAAGCACCAGGATTACCGGAGATTTTAATTCACCCCTGTTTTCATAATAATCCAGAATAATATCATGGTCCATATCAATGATATTCGTACTCGGGGTAAATCGGATTTGTTTAAGCGCAAACTGATTGTTTTCTTCAAGAACCTCGGTCGAATACGCCCCGTTAAACCGGACATAGTCAAATTCCTTTTCAATATTTACGGGTAACGGTTTGGGACCGGCATAATCCGGATTCATTGCGGTGTGGGCGCATCCGGTCAGATGAAAACATAAAAAAATGACGGCAAAAACCGTCAGGGGCTTGGTATACTTTATCGCCAAGATCCGAATCCTTTTTTCGTAAATGATTG
>CAZQLG010000415.1:0-2815 GCA_964594105.1 uncultured Desulfococcus sp.
GCTGTAATATATGAAAAACTATCGATTATTGATAAAAGGCCATAATTTACTCATGCAGATCGACGGCAAGAGTGGCAAACACGGTTTCGACCAGACCCTGTTTGTCCGGTCCGAAACGCATCAGCAGGCTGAATTGATGGCGCTGGCACAGATAAGACACGACAAGGAACTGACGGAAGCCACGCTCAATGCCCAAAACGACCCTCCGGTGATCCATATGGAAACTTTCTGGGAACTGGAGGATTTTGTTGAAGCTGATAAAATCGCATCCACTCGCGTTTTTTATCCTGAAAAAAAATGTTGGCATTTCTGGAAGAAAAAACCTGGCTCGGCGGACCGGATTTGCAATGTCTGAATAGTACCGCATCATATGGCATATAAATAAAAATTTATAATCTAAGGGGCATCCATAAAAACGAATCCAAACAGATGGCACCATTCGAATCAAATGCGATTCCTTCGGTTTCCAGACGTTGTTTTTGGATTTCATATCCGTCATCGGGTCTAAGGGATATTTTCCCGTAACGATTGACAACCCGATGCCAGGGAAGCCCGTCTTTTTCGGAACAGCTGTGAAGTATCCGGGCAACCTGTCTTGCGGCCCCTGGATTCCCAGCCAGGCCGGCCAGAAATCCATAAGTACACACCTTTCCTTCGGGAATTTGTTTTATCAGGGTTTTTACCTTTAAGGTAAACTGATTCAGCATATCTGATATATAGCATACCCGGTACCCTATTCATAGATGAAACACGCGATAGGGCTATCCACCGGGGGGCCGTAAACCGTCCTTTTTACAACGCCATCAAAATTTGTCTTTTCCTTTGGTTCCTGTTATTGAGATATGCATGGCCATTTATAAGGGATACATACTGACACGGGAACACCTAACCGCCGGCGATAAACACCGGCTTCGGTATTCCGGTATCGGCGATCAGGGTCCCTTTGAAATACTTATCACCCATAATCGACCCCTCTTTTTTATTTATAGAGATGCCAACCTCCCCCAAAAAATTTTTCATTGTGAACGGCGGAACGTCAATCTAACCACTTTTGACGGTCGCCTGGTGGACGCGTTATATTTTAAAACCCAGCATCTTCTGTACAACGCCCGCCAATATTATGAGGCACAGGGGATTCAAACCTTTGAAGCCGATATCCTTCCGCAGGAACGATATCTAATGGAACGGTTTATCTCTGGGGGTATCGAATTTGAAGGGCCTTGTCACGCCGGAAAAGGTGTTGTTCAATTTATAAATCCTAAAATGCGTAAAAGCGATTATGCCCCTTTGTTTTCGGCCCTCTCTCTGGATATCGAAACAGGCCAAGACGGGTCGCTCTATTCTATTGCCTGTCATTTTAAAGACCGCACATCCGATAAAAAAGCGTTTCAACAGGCAACGCATATGAATACCAATGTTGTTCTGATGCTGGATGACAATGCCCCCAAACCGGCCAATACCCCAACGCGTCGGATGCATCATGATACCGCCAAAGAGCGAAAGGTAATTGGGGGCGGTCTTTTGGGGCATCCATTTGAAGTATTACCCGAAGGGGGGCATTTATACCGGATGCCCCGTGAAAAAGACCTGCTCAAAGCCTTTCTCATCGTTATGGGTATTTTGGATCCCGATATTATCATTGGCTGGCATGTGATTGGCTTTGATCTTCTTTTTCTTGAAAAAAAGTATAAAGAATGCAGGGTGCCTTTCTCAATCGGACGGGACCATAAACCGCCAAGGATACGGGAGGTCCGGAAAGGAATTTTTAGGGCGGATATCTGCGGCAGAATCGTCATTGATGGACCGCTGGCCTTAAGAGCGGCATTTTATTTATTTGATAATTTCCGGCTGGAAACGGTGGCGTCGGCATTATTGGGCGTCGGTAAGGATATTGGTGAGGAAAAAGATAAAGTCGCAGAAATTGAACGCCGGTTCCGGGAAGATAAAAGAAGTTTGGCGCATTACAATCTCCTGGATTGTAAACTGGTATCCGGTATTTTTAAAAAAACCGGTCTCATCGATCTTGTTTATAAGCGGGCAACCATAAGCGGACTTCCCATGGACCGCGTCGGCATGTCGGTAGCTGCCTTTGATTATTTTATGCTGCCCCACAGCCACCGAAAAGGCTTTGTGGCCGCCAATGTCAAAGATGTTGTCAATGTGGGGCATGCACAGGGCGGATGGGTTTTTACCAAAGAGCCGGGCTTTTATGAAAACGTGGTGGTATTGGATTTCAAAAGCCTTTATCCATCGATTATCCGTACCTTTAAAATCGATCCCCTATCAAGGCTCAGGGCTGACCAGGACCCCCTCAATACGCCGGTGGATATTTCCTTTTCCCGGTCAGTCCATGTTTTACCCGGATATATCAAAGTATTGATGGATAAACGGGAACAGGCCAAACAGGACAACGATCCCCATCTTTCTCATGCCATAAAAATTTTAATGAACAGCTTCTACGGCGTTATGGGAACTGCCGGATGCCGTTTCTATCACCGGGATCTGCCCGCTGCCGTCACCGGCACCGGCCAATGGGTATTGAAAACCACCAGGGATTATCTTGAACAGAATGGGTACGACGTTATTTACGGGGATACTGACTCGGTATTTGTTTGTTTAAAACAAGCGGAATTATCCGATTGCGATGGGGCATCAAAAAAACTTGTTTTGCAGATCAATGGTTTTATGACCCAGACAATATGGGATGAATTCGCCCTGGAATCCCAACTGGAAATCGAATATGAAAAACATTTTACCCGTTTTTTTCTTCCGGCCATTCGTGGCGGCGGGAGCAGTGCCAAGAAAAGATACGCCG
>CAZQLG010000416.1:0-2811 GCA_964594105.1 uncultured Desulfococcus sp.
ATACTGAAAGTATTGAGTCAAACGCTATATGGAAAAAACGTTTTGGCAAGGCAACGGCCGATGTAATTGTCGGGAATCCACCTTGGGGGGCACCCGGAACAAAGGCCGATGAGGAAACAAAAGGCAGGCACAATTTATTGTTGGGTTGGTGTGCTTCCAACAATAAACCTATTGGGGATAAAGAAGCATCTCAGGCATTTTTATGGCGTGCTATTGATTTTTTAAAAAATGGTGGAAAAGCCGGAATGCTGGTGTCTGCTGGTGTATTGCTTAAGCACAATACAACAACACAGGATTTTAGAAAACAGTGGTTTGACAGTGTGAGGCTAAGTGAAATTTTTAATTTTTCTCATGTGCGGAAATTCTTTTTTAAAGGTGCAGATTCTCCATTTATAACTATTAAATTTACAAAAGAGAACCAGCTTGACCATCCCGTTCATTATTGGGTAGCAAAGCAGAGCCAAGTTATTAAAAAAGCTCAATCAATTATGTTATCTAAAAATGATCTAAGAATTATTAATAAACAGAATTTATTTGATCATCGAGTTTGGAAGCTTTTTAGTTTTGGCTCCTATAGAGATTTCGAGCTGTTGCGCCATCTTTCAAATTTTTCTCAAGCTGAACGTTTAGGCGATCATACTCTTTATAGCTGTGTTGGTTTTAAAAAAGCTAACCAGAAACAGGATGCGGACTGGCTAGCTGGTTTTTTAAAATTAAAAAAAGAAGCATTTACGAGGTATGATACGCTTCATGATGAATCTTTTGAAGCTGTTCCGCCTAAGGTTGAGCATCGAGGTCGCGGCAAGGATATTTATGAAGGCCGAAGGATTATTGTAAAAGAAGGTCTTCGGCAAGCAGGTGACAGTTGTGGTAGAATTGAATCACGATATGAAACAGAGCCATACGCTTACAATCATTCATTTCATGTAATTAAGCTATTACAAGATAAGGAATGGAAATATAAAATTTTAACAGGAATACTTTGGTCTTCATTCGCCAGATATTATTTGTTTTTAACTTCTTACAACTGGGGAGTATGGCATGATAAAGTATTGGTGAACGAACGATTAGAGCTGCCAGTAATTTTTGATCAATCTAAAGCCGCAACCAAAGAAATTATCAAAATCGTTGACAAGCTAAGGGATTATCGCCCACAGGAACGAAATGTTTTTAATCAAAAGGGGACGGATAGTGAAGTAATTGAAACACATCGTCATGAACTGGAAGCAAAGCTTGATAAAGCAGTGTTTGATCTTTACCAGCTGAACGAAGAACAAAAAGACCTTATCCGTGACCTTTGTAATGTTACACTTCCATTTTATTATAAACCGTTTGACAGTATTGGTGCAATGCCGGCCATTGAAAATGGCGATTTGGCATGGCTTAAAAAATATGCGGACCTTTTCTGTAGACGCTGGAATGCTTATTTGGGAGAGGATGAAGAGATGCGCGCAGAAGCCCATGTCGGCGCACATGGCACTATGGTAGCCCTCGAATTTTATCCAGCAGATTCCGATGATCCCCGTGAATTTAAAATCAAAGATAATAGTTGGGAATATATCCTCGAACAGATTGGAGACGCATTACCGCAGCCTATGGGAACTTCGCAGATTGTTCTGGACGGCTTGGCTCATATTGTATCAGATTCCGGAATTATCATTATTAAAAGAAATGAGAAGCGCTTCTGGACACGTAGCTTGGCACGGGAAGATGCGGATGCCACATTATGTAAACGTATGGTAGAAAACAGACCGGAATAAAGGATAAATAGCTGAATAATGGCACGTCGAACTCTATCTACTTTCACTCCTCTTTGGGACAGGCATAAACGACTTTATTCTGAAGTCTTTTCAACGGCACTATTGGAATTATCAGAAATGGATTCTGTATCCGGGGATGAAGATGCGATTTCCGAGAGGCTCTATTTATCCTTGAATAATGTCTGTTTCGCTATTGGAAAATCAAGAAATCAGGATGTGCAAACTCCAAATTGGGAAAATCCGATTCCGCCAGTTGCCATAAATGAATTAAAAGGCGGTAAAAGCAGCAAACGTCCTGATTTTACCTGTAAGTGTCTAAATCCATGGGCTGAATCATCGGAAAATCATGAAATATCGCTTCATGTGGAATGTAAGAGATTGGGAGAAAAAACAAGTTCTACGTGGATTCTTAATGAAAATTATGTGAAAAACGGGGTAAAAAGATTTGATAGCAAAACCCATCAGTATGGAAAACGGGCGAGATCCGGAATAATGATTGGCTATATCATCAGTATGTCACCAAAAACGATTGAAGCCGAAGTAAACAGTTACCAGAAAAATCATTTGCCGGACAATTCAAACATTAATTTTGAATTTAATTCATCATTAATCTTTAAAACCAGCCAAAAGATTAAGCGAAAAAATGTTCAACCGATTCAGTTTGATTTGATTCATCTCTGGATAGATCTGAGGGGTTGCTATTATTAGCAACAAATTACGAATAGGGTCGGGCCAAGCTAACTATTTAAAAATAAATTAAATAGACTTTAATTTATCCCTAATAATGGCGCTATTTTGAGCTTTTTTGGGGGCAAAAACAGCATTATAGCCAGGGAACGGCGAAATATATTGGAGCCGGGGGACTCATCACGGGGCCGAGAAGTTCAAAGTTTCTATATTGATCATTTGGGGGCGAAAAAGAGCGAAATAGACCCTAAAAACGCCTATTTTTGGAATTAAAACCATAAGAATACAGAAAGTTATCTTGGCCCGACCCTATGGAGCAAATGCTTAACCGCATAGACGCCTATAGCGGGAAAACATTTTCCTT
>CAZQLG010000417.1:0-2803 GCA_964594105.1 uncultured Desulfococcus sp.
CCGATCCCGGAACTGTTGCTTTTGGTGGTATAAAACGGATCAAAAATCTGATTGCGCAACTCTTTCCCGATGCCGGGCCCGGAATCGGAAACACTGATGCAGACGGAATCGTTTTTGCAAAAGGGACAGATCGCTGAGCGGTCATGAAGATAATCGTAGCATTTTCGTCCGTCGATGGTGCCGAACTCTTTTTTTATCACCGGGTTAACATACTGAACATTGCAGTTCTGATCACTGATGTATACGCCGTAAGGAATGGACTCCAAAAGACTTAACAGCCGTTCATGCTCGACCTGCTTTAAATGCTCCAGTTCTTTGATCCGTTTTTCCAATTGGGCATATGTGGGTTTGGATGTCATGGTGAAGTGCCTGTGTCGTTTTATTTTTTATTATAATATCAAATTATTATAATGATAATTATAAAACTTTTCATATGTATCACTATATCAGGTTATGGGTCAATATTTGCGGGAAGAATTTTTATATTTTGGCGGGCATTGGCTTTTTAGGGACGTTATTTTGATGGTTTTTATTGTCTATGCTTTTACGCTGGATATTTATCTGGCCGGATCAGGGGTGTCGCTTCCGTTAAATCAGGCATCCACTGTAAGGATCAGACCATATAACGCCTTGGATAAAATTTTTGAATATAGAAAAATTGCAAAATCTCTTTTCGCAAAATTGCGAAACAAGCGTCCTGGCACAGCTGAAATAAAAATGAAAAATATTCTATCAACACATACGGTACAAAGAAGAACTGGATACGGATCAACTGATTGTATTGAGCTGTTTTCATCAATTCCACGCTAAATGATGCCATGTGGAATTGTTTTAAACTTTCGTGAAAAGGTGAAACGGTTTGATTCCACAACTGTCTCCTGGTTGTTTACATTTTCAATGTTTTGGAAAAAAGAACCATCTCTTTGAAGCGATCAGGTTGGATATCCACTTCGATTATTTTTATAGTACACAAAGAATATGACTGGCATTAACTTTGCAGAGTATACTTGTAAAAGTGTTGCAATTGAACTTAATGCATCTTTGGATAAATGAGGTGAAGACAAATGACAACTATTCTTATTTTAGATAACCAGGCTCATCGCCGTGAACATCTTTCAGAGGAATTGGAAAAAGAAGGATATTGTGTCAATGCCATTGGCGATCGGGACTTTGATCCGGAGAAATTTGATTGCTCAGGCTTTGATCTGGCGGTTTTAAATCAATATCCTGATTCATTGAAGACATGGGAACTTTATTTTGATTTTCGAAAATATTGTCCCGGGTTTCCGGTTTTGGTTTATATGATTAAAAATATCTATACATTAAGAAGCCTTAAAATCGCAATTAAAGATATTTTGCGCAATCAGTCTTCTCACGCATTTATGCAAAAGCATTCAAAAGAAGCCGAATCTGTATTTTTATAATTTACATAACAGAGGCTAAAAAATGGAAAATCGAAAAAAGTTGCTGGTTTTGCTCGACGGTTCAGAACGTTCGATGAAAACGGTCGAATATGTGAGTCGGGTCAGACCGTTTGCCGGGATGCATATCGTGCTGTTTCATGTGTTTTCTGATGTGCCGGAGTGGTATTGGGACATGGAAAAAGACCCGAAAAACCTTCATGAGATCAATTTGTTCAAGGCATGGGAAACCCAAAAAAAAAAAGAGATCGAAGATTACATGGAGAACGCCCGGCAACTTTTGATAGACGCAGGGTTTTCTGAAGATTTTGTTGAGATTACAATTCACAAAAAACAAAAGGGGATTTCCAGAGATATCATAGAAGAGGCGAAACTGGGATATGGTGCGGTGGTGCTCAGGCGGCAGGGGTTGGGTGAACTCGAAGGGGTTACCGTTGGCGGGGTCGGCACCAGGCTGATGGGAGCACTGTCATTCTTGCCGATAATAGTTGCGGGTATAAAACCATCTAATGAAAAAATGTTGCTGGCAATTGATGGTTCTGCCGCCTCAATAAGCGCGGTTCATTTTGTCGGTGATTTAGTGGGTAAGTTCGGTTATGAGGTGGGCTTGTTTCATGTGATTCGGGGGGTCGGGAGCATGCTTTCCAAAAAGTTTGATTTTATGATGCCGGCCGCAAATGCCGAAGCCCCTGTAAATGAAATGATGGCCCTGTTTCGAGAATTAAAGAAAAGACTGACAACATCCGGGCTTTCCCCTGAAAAGATATCCTTTAAAATCAAAACCGGCGCATTCAGCCGGGCCGAAGCCATTGTCCATGAAGCAAAGAAGGAAGAATACGGTACCATTGTTATGGGCCGAAAAGGGCTTTCTCTGGTGCAGGAGTTTTTGATGGGTCGGGTCACCAATAAGGTAATTTATACCGGCCATAAATATACGATCTGGATTATTTAAATCGTTCAACTTATTTTAAATATAAATAAATATATGAACAATCCATGGAAAGGGGGGAAATAAAATGGCAGCACAGGATCAACCGATCAAAATATCGGAAAAGCAAAATTATGTGATGTTAATTTCTGACCGGGTCAAGAAATACGGAAACAAAATTGCATTAAAGGCAAAGAAAAATGGTCAATGGGAGGAAATTTCCTGGACTGATTTTGGGGAAAAACTGGATTGTGCGGCAAAGGCGATGCTGGAAATGGAACTTTTAGATACCCAGATGATCAGCATCTACTCACAAAACATGCCGGAGGCTACGATTACAGATATTGCATCACTAAGCATACGCTGTGTGCCTGTTTATATCTATCCCACCAGCACCGCCCAACAGGCCGAGTATATCGTTAATGATTCGGAATCCCAGCTCATCTTTGTCGGG
>CAZQLG010000418.1:0-2766 GCA_964594105.1 uncultured Desulfococcus sp.
AGGAGCGCAAATCCTGAGTGATGATTTGTACTTAGCGTACCATGAAAAAGCGAGGGATGCAGCGCAACAAAGAATTTGGACTTTTTACGAAGCCATCATAATTAGGACAACGAATATGAAACCACTGGGGCGAAGGAAATCTTTATCAGCAATGCTGAACGGCATGAAAATCTTGCCGGTCATGGGGCTTTTGCCCCCATCGGTTCTTTTGGCTGCAATCGATCAGGCTGCTGATACCGCATTGCACTATCGCCCGTTAAACGGAGATCTTCTGACGGATATCGTCAAACGGAAATTGCACCACGGCCCGGACCGGTTTAAAAATCCCATGGGTCTTTCCCGCGACGGACGCTTTGGCGAACTGCTGGAATGGAAATTTTTCAGCTTCAATAAGTTCAGCAGTCATCTGGATGAACAGCCGGTCATTCCTTTAACCGTCAACTGGGATGCGCTGAAAGATCATTCGGGCCTTTCGGTGACCTATTTAAAACACGCCGGGTTGTTTATCAAAGATCATGATCGCCATATCATCGTGGATCCGATCTTTGAGGATATTTTCTGGTTTATCGAAGACTTCAGCCCGCTTGCCTTTGATGTGCAGAAAATGCCGCAGCCGGACGATATTCTGATTACCCATGGTCATTACGATCATCTGGATATGTCATCTCTGAGTCTATTTAAAAAAGATGTGCATGTCATCAGCCCGTTAGGGTACAATTCGGAATTCAAGGAACTGGGGCTTGATAACCGGACACAGCTCGACTGGCTTGATGCCCACACCGCCAATCAGCAGGAAATCCTGCTTCTTCCCTGTAATCACTGGACAATGCGGAGTCCCATTGAAGGGCCGAATACCTCTTTATGGGGGTCTTATATCATCCGGACCAAAAGCGGGTACACCATTTATGTGTCCGGTGATACCGCTTATTTTGACGGTTTCGAACAAATCGGGAACGCGTTCAATATTGATCTGGCCATCATCAACCTGGGCGCTTACGAGCCCAGATGGTTCATGGCTCCGAGTCATATGAATCCTGAAGAAACTGTCCGGGCATTTGTGGAGCTGAAGGCAAAAAAAATGATGATCGTCCACTGGGGGACCTTTCGACTGGGAGATGAACCCGTCCATTTCCCACCCATGCAAATCCGAAAAGCACTGGCAAAAGAAGGGCTTGAAGATCGGCTGGTCGACCTGAAACAGGGTGAGACTTATTTCATAAACTAATTGAACCGTTCACAAGAGCCGTCCGTAAAAGGTTTTAGCATATAACTCAAATCACTTTCCCGGGTCGGGTAGGGACTGACAATGCTTTGACGGTATAACATGTCTGCCGGGGTCTGGTTGAGCATGGCCTGTCTGATGGTATTGATCATCCCCGACGCATTGTCAGACAGGATGTGGGCGCCTAAAATCCGGTTATCCGCGTCTGTGAGCAGTTTGTAGGCGGCATGCTTTAAACCGACTCGCCGGTACGTGGGCCACCTGAGGTTTTTGGCAAAGCTTCTGAGATACGTCTGCCCGGTCTGTTTTAAATCAGCCTCCGTCTGGCCGATCATGGCAAGCTGCGGGTAGGTAAAAAGGACTGAGGGCACGGCCTGGTAATCCATCCGGATTTTCTGGCCCCGTTCCATGTCGGCCAGAATTGTTTCTGCTGCCCCAAGCCCCTCCTGGTCCGCCACGCGGGCAAGCTGAATCGTTGCCGCGCAATCACCGATCGCAAAAATTCGGGGACTGGCTGTCCGCATGAAGCCATCAACGGCAATACCGCGGGCCGAATAACGGACCCCGGTTTTGTCCAGACACAGACTTTCCAGATCCGGTATCCGTCCGGCCCCATGCACCACCAGATCGGTTTCAAAACCGTCTCCTTGTGCGGTCCGGATGAAGAACCGGTTATCCTGTTTTTCTATTTTTTCGATCTGAACATCGCATTGTACATCCACGCCTTCAGCAACAGATGCCTCAACCAGCAGATCCGCCATTTCAGGATCAAACGGGCCCAGGGGGCGTTTGCTGACTTCCAGGATGAGCGATCGCTGGTCAGCTGTCCCCAGCCGTGCGGCAAAATGGGCGAACTCAAAAGAAATAAAACCGCCCCCGATAAATACGATATCTTGCGGAAGCGCATCTAATTCAAGAAACTCGTCGCTGGTCACAACATGTGACATGCCCTCTATGGGCAGCGGCATTGGCCGGGCGCCGGTTGCCAGAATAACATATTTTTTGGAAATATTTTCTCCGTTTACCGAAAGGGTGTCGTCATTTACGAAACTGGCGGAACCTTTCAGATATTCTATTCCGGATTTTTCAAGGCCGCGAATGGTGCTTTCTGGAATGGGGGCTGTGAATTGCCGTTTTTGGTCTATTACCTGCTTCCAGTTTCCTTCAGCTGCGGCAGCAATTCCTTTGCCTTTCAGATGACGGGACCTGGCAATGGTCTCAGCAGCTTCATACAGCCATTTTTTTGCCTGGCAACCGGCCAGCGCGCAGACGCCTCCAGGCCGGTCCGACTGTTCGACCATGGCAATTTTCAGCCCTTTTTCATTCAGATAATATGCCGCTGTCTGGCCGGCAGTCCCGCATCCCACGATGACGATATCATATGTTTCCATAATGAATAACCCCCTGCTGAAGATAATTTTAAAATGTAATCCAAAGCATGACGCAATCGATACAGACACTTTGCCTGGATATGCTTAAATTTATTTTATCATAAAACAGAAATTAAGGTGAATGAAATTGATGGAATTATGTTTCCTGGATAT
>CAZQLG010000419.1:0-2756 GCA_964594105.1 uncultured Desulfococcus sp.
GTGCCTTTTGGCAGCCGAGGCGTTCCTCCAGCCATGCCTGGCATTTTTTCGTGAATGATCCATCACCGGCGATTTGACGATTCTCAATAACTGCTTGAGCGATATAAAATAATTCTTTACCGACAATGAATGGTTTATTAAAGGGAATGTTATCCACGCGTTATCTCCAACATATTAATTTTTCAGGACTTTTTTCGCTATTATCACCCGTGAACTGCCAACAGGAAAAGAAACACCCATTCGAACCAGCCAAAGTTCTATGCGCAAAAATCCTTCAAAAATTCTGTTAAGTATCGGATTGATTTGAATTTCTGCCACTGCTGCGGAACGTGTTGACTTGCTTCGCCGCAAAAACCTGGAAAACAAGATGCATGGCAACAGGCTTGTGACAAAAGAAGTGCTTCGTATAATCTTAAAACCAGATAGCTTTAGCTTCTTATGCAGTTCTCGTTTTGTGTAGCGCCGGATATGGCAGGCATTTTCGTCTACCGTGCTCCATAACCACGGATGCTGCGGAACAGTGAGCAGTAATAAACCATTAGGCTTTAATGACTGGTATATTTGCTGCAAGACGGTCACATCCTCCTGAATGTGTTCGATCACATCAAATGCCCCAACGGCTTCAAATTCAGAAATATATGGAATTTTCCTGGCGTCCATCTGCATAAATTCGCAACACTTAACCCTTTCAGTCGCAAAGGCTATCCCTTTAGAAAATATTTCGCTGCCAACAAGACGAATTTTAGGAAAGTTTCGGGCAATGCCCTGCAACACAAACCCTGTACCGCACCCAATTTCCATAAAAGAAAAGGTCCTTGCTCCATATTTTGCAAGGGCCCAGATTATCAGATCGTTACGGGCGCGAAACCAGAAATAATCAGCTTCCAGTGAAGCAAGTAGTGCGAAAGAGGAGCCCTTAAATCCACTATTGTTGAGCGCTAATTCAGGAGCAAAGACGCGTATGTTGTCAGTTTTTTCAGGCTTCCACCCACAGCTCGGGCATTGCCAATTGGCGCTTTCAAATACCTGGGAACAATCGAGGCAACGTTTCATAAAGATTGCTCACAATGAATTGAGATGTCCTGAACCATGGAAACCCAGTACTTTTGAACCAGGAAAAGCAGTAAAGCAAAAGCAAAGATCGCGGCTGCCTGAACGACCAGATGTGAATAACCGAGGTATCCACGGATTAATTCTCTATACAATTTCAAAATTTATTTCCATTTCCGCTTCAAGAATTCAGGATTGTGGCAAGCTCGAAAGCCAGTTCAACCGATTGTTCGGCATTGAGGCGGGGATCGCAGTTTGTCTGATAATTCAATTGCAGGTCTTTATCAATCAAATGCCTGTTCCCCCCGATGCATTCCGTAACATTATCACCTGTCAACTCAAGATGAACTCCGCCGGCAACGGTTCCCTCCGCTTGGTGAATCTGCCAGAAATTCGTTATTTCTTTTATTATATCTTCATATTTTCTGGTTTTCTGCGCGCATCCGTTTGTATAGGTATTGCCATGCATCGGATCACAGATCCATACAATCTTATACCCCTCTTTTTTCATTTCCCGAAGCAGAAGTGGTAAAAATGAATTTATTTTATCACAACCGAAACGAGTAATGAATGTAAGACGTCCCGGTGTATTATCAGGGTTAAGTCTTTGAGCAAGACGTTTGATATCGTCAATATTGTGATCCGGCCCGATTTTCAAGCCAAGAGGATTACAAACACCACGCAAAAACTCGACATGCGCTCCATCAAGTTGACGTGTTCGATCACCTATCCAGAGCATATTTGCGCTGGTGTCATACCAATCACCGGTGGTTGTATCAATCCGCGTCATGACCTCTTCATATTCAAGGAGAAGTGCCTCATGAGATGTATAAAGGGTGACCTGGTTCAGCTGCGGAGAGTTGCTGTCGATTCCTATGGCTGCCATGAAGTCGATGGCTTTTTTGATCCCCTTGACAAGCTCTTCGTATTTCAGGTTGATGGGAAATGCGTTATAGCTCGCCTCGCTCCATGCATGGACCTGATCCAATGCCGCATACCCTCCGCTGGTAAATGCCCTGACAAGGTTAAGTGTAGCCGTTGCCCGGAAATATCCTTCCAAAAGCCTGATCGGGTCCGGCATCCTCGCCTTCAAATTTGGTTCGGGACTGTTAACCATGTCACCACGATAGCTCGGAATCACCACATCGCCGATCTTCTCGGTGTCTGAGGAACGGGGTTTCGCATATTGCCCGGCAATCCTGCCGATTTTTACGACCTTTTTTTCTCCAGCGTAGGTAAGAATGATCGACATCTGCAGAATGACTTTTAAAAGGTCGTGGATATAAGGTCCGTGGCACCGGGAGAAGTCTTCGGAACAGTCGCCAGCCTGGAGAACAAAAGCCTTCCCCTCTGAAGCTTCTGCCAATTGACGCTTCAATGAACGGCTTTCCCCGGCGAACACCAATGCCGGTAAATCGGAAATTTTTTTAAGCGTATCATTAAGGGCACAGGCATCAACCCATGGCGGTTGCTGATGAACTGGAAACGAGCGCCAGCTTGTTTTAGTCCATTTTTCTTTTGATGTGTCTTTCATTTTTTTTTCAAATTTCATAAAAAAGCATTACAGGTTAAGCATTAGGAATAAAGTACATGACTGTTTCCGTGGTGCCTTCAGTATAGTGTCGTAAATAAATTGAGTAATCATCTCTTATGGCGAGGATTTGTTCCGGAATTTTCCAAATATCATCGAATTTATGATAACAGCA
>CAZQLG010000420.1:0-2744 GCA_964594105.1 uncultured Desulfococcus sp.
CATGGCGGTGGGCGGCTTAATTTTTGAAACTATCAATATCGGAAAATATAAATTTATTTCCGTTTCTATTTACATGGCCATGGGGTGGCTGGCCATTATTGCCTTCAAACCCATGCTTGCAACACTCCCGCCCGGGATGTTCAAATGGTTTTTAATCGGCGGGTTGTTTTACACCTCCGGTATTATCTTCTATATCTGGAAAAAAATCCCTTACAATCATGCCATCTGGCATATGTTTGTCCTGGGCGGCAGCATCACGCACTTTTTCGGAATCCTGTTTTACCTTGCCCTTCAACCGGCTTAACATGCATGCCAACAGCATCCTTGCTGCGTAAATGCTGTCAGGCGATGCCAACCCGATCATAATCGATAATCTTTCCTGAATCGCCAACCACGCGTCGCTTTTCGGTAAAAAACTTTCCATGGTGACGTGTCTCCACTGTATACGAAAATAACTTGTCAATTATTTCAAAAGATTATGAATAAGTTAGTTGAAATAAAAAAAGTTCCCCGATTTCATAATAAATGAAAACCCCTTGACACCCATTGAACGTAATTCTAAAGTTGAATCAGATTTTGTTTATGAATTACATTAAAAACGCGGGCCTTGTTTTGAGAAACATAATTTTCAGGGACAGTGCTTTTTCCCTGAGATTTATAAATAATTGATTCTCATAGGAGATAATGATGGATTTTGCGGTCACCAAAGAACAGCTGATGTTCAAAAAAGAGATTATCCGGTTTGCCAAAAAAAAGCCGACACCGCTTTGGGGATGAACAAATAATGCCGAAACTAAAAGGAGACCTATGCCCACCCCAAAATTAAATAATGAGAATTTATCGCCATCAGCACTGCGGCGACAGCGGGAACGCGAGCATCGCTATCAAACGATTCTGGCAGCGGCTGAAAATCTCTTTGCCAAGGAAGGGTATCATAAATCCAGCATGGAACTCATTGCCAATGCATCTGAAGTATCTGTCGGCGCTGTTTATTTTTACTTTAAAAACAAAGAAGACCTGATTATTCAGTTGATGAATGGAATCGGCTATCTAATGCGCAAAACTCTTGGCACGGTATTTAAACAACAGGGTGCCACGATGGAAGGATTCAAACAGGCGGGTTATGCTTTTTTTGAAGATTTCTGTGTCAACTATCCTGAGAAGTGCGCCATCCTGTTCCGGGAATCGGTCGGGAAAAGCCCTGAGGTGGAAGACCACCGAAAAAAACTCTTTGATAAATGCACCGGTGATGTCCGTAAAGCCTTAATGGCGGTATGCAAAAACCAGGGACTGACCTTTAAAGGGAAATATTCCGCTGAAGTGATTTCCGTCAGCATCATGGGTATTTATGAACGCGTCGCTTATCAGTATCTATTCTGGCAGGATGCCCCCCACGGCATCCAACTTATTGGAAAAGACGCAGTGGCATTCCTTATCGGCGGGGTCAACAACCTGATCACCGAATCGACGAAGGCTTAAAAACAAGTTACCCGCAATACCCAAAAACCGTGAAACTGAAATCCGTCATAACGCAATTTGATTTCTTGATATAAACGAAAGGATAATACTCATGACCTACGAATTTAAAACCGAATCCACCGTTCAGGAATACTTCACAAAAACCCATGATATGGTCCGTAAATCTGTTCGGGAATTTATTAAAAAAGAGGTACTCCCCTTTATCAATGACTGGGAAGAAGCCGGAGAATTTCCCATCGAAATTTATAAAAAAGCCGGTGATATCGGACTTCTGGGCATCGGCTTCCCCGAAGAATACGGCGGTACGCCGGGGGATGTGTTTTTTGGCGTTGCCGCCAGTGAAGAATTTATGCGATCGACTTCCGGCGGTTTCTGCGCCGGTATCGGGTCTTTAAATATTGCGCTTCCGCCAATACTGAGTCTTGGTTCAGAGGCATTGAAACAAAAATTTATTCCACCGGTTCTGGCTGGAGATAAAATTGCCGCCCTGGGCATCACCGAACCCGGCGGCGGATCGGATGTAGCAAGCCTGAAAACAACGGCTGTGCGTGATGGAGACCATTATATTATCAACGGAAGCAAAACATTCATCACCAGCGGATGCCGTGCTGACCAGGTCACCTGTGCGGTCCGCACCGGGGGGGAAGGTGCCCACGGCATCAGTATGATCGTTATTGAAAAAGACACCCCGGGTTTTTCAGTCTCCAAAAAACTAAAAAAAACAGGCTGGTGGGCATCGGACACAGGAGAGATCTTTTTCGACAATTGCCGGGTGCCGGCGGAAAATCTCGTTGGTGAAGAAAACCAGGGATTTTATGCCATTATGATCAATTTCCAGCAGGAACGACTCGCCCTGGCGATAATGGCAAATATGACGGCCCGCATCGCCCTGGAAGAATCCATCAAATATTCAAAACAAAGAATCGCATTCGGCAAAACATTGACCGGTTTTCAGGTGACCCGTCACAAACTGGCGGAGATGGCAACATTGCTTGAAGCCAGCACCGAATTCACGTACCGGGTGGCGGCAAAAATCGGTGCCGGTGTAGACCAGATCAAGGAAGTCTCCATGGCGAAAAATTTTGCCTGCAGTGTCAGTGACAAGGTGACCTATGATGCGGTCCAGCTTTTCGGCGGCTATGGTTATATGCGGGAATACGTTGTTGAACGCCTGTACCGGGATAACCGCATCCTTTCCATCGGCGGCGGCACAACCGAGATCATGAATGAAATTATATCAAAAACGATGATGTAAACGAATTCTT
>CAZQLG010000421.1:0-2729 GCA_964594105.1 uncultured Desulfococcus sp.
TCCAAGATTACAACCCCTTCAAAATCATTTTATGGTCTTGATCCCACAATAAACTGCGAATTGATATACTCCCATAAATTTTCTGTTTTTCGTATTTTCCAGGGCACATTTCCTTTCTCCATAACTTCTAAAGGGGGATCAAAGACACCGTCTTTACCCAAAAAATATTTATTGATACTGTCAATACCACGACGATTGCCATTACCATTTAAACCGCCGCTTAACCAGTGTTCAGGGCGTGACAAGGATTCATCCCAGGTAAAAGGATCTGAAAACACAAACATGGATTTCTTTTCACTTAAAACCCGGTTGATATCCATTAAATGCTGAATGGGAGAAGAGATTTTTTCCAAAAGATTAATTGAGGTAACGGTTGAAAAAAAACTTTGGGGAAAGGGGAGGGCCAATGCATCTGCGACGATAAAATCTACATGATCATAATTGAAGGCGGCATCAAGCGCACATGATCTTTTTTCAGTAATAAACCCTTCAATGATCAAATCAAATTCCAATATTTTTTTACGTGACAATTCCCGTGCTTTTTCAATAAAAGAAAAGGATGTATCAATCCCGATCACAGAAGAATGTGTTTTAGTCAGTTCAAAGGACAACCGACCCACCGAACAACCAATATCAAGGGCACAACCGTTTGTTTTTCTAAAAAAGGATGACCATCTCCGGTAGGCATCGGTTGCATCCGGGTCGTTTAAAAAATCACAAAAATGGCTCCACAAATACGAAGACAACATGCTCTTAGAGTTATATCCGGATGCATCAGATAATACAGCCATTGATGTTTCGGGCAAAATGACGGCCACCCCCTGATGGATGGGATACCTTCTGCCACAGGCAGCACATGCCAGTTCCCCTTCGATTACATCCTCTTCGTGTTCTGTTTTTATTTTTAAATCCAGCGGAATTTCATCAGTCAGACATTCCGGACAGATCAGTTTTTCTTTTAACCATTTTTTCATTTTTTTACCCTACAATGCAATCTACAGATTAAAATTTATTTCTTTGGCGAAAATCAGATAATTTTTTCAAGTTCAAGGCAGGCGAAAATTTTATACCGGAGGAATACGTGTTTGTATTTTGAGGATTAAAATTTGAGCCTAACGCAGAAATTGGAAAAATTAGCGATTTTCAACCCGGCATAGATAATGAAAATTAAACCCATCCTGTTCCATCTCAATAACTTCAATTTGTTCAAATCCGGCTTCGAACAGCAAGGCTTCCGCTTTTTCACGCCCCCACATCATGCCCAGCCCGGTGCCGTTATCATTGAGTCCCACCGGCAGACAGTGCATCAGGCTCACGGTATATAAAAACGCGCCCATGGGATGGTCAATATTATCTGCGGGATTTGAAAAGGCCTTGATATCGATCATGGAAAACGTCCCGCCGGGCGCCAGCATGTATCGAATTCCTTTTAATACTTCCAAAGGGTGGCTTTGATCATGGATGGCATCAAAGGCACAGACATAATCAAATCGTTTGAAAAATTCATTGTTTCCATTAATTGCGGCTGCATCTACGCTCTTATAAACAGCATTAGACAGACCCAGTTCTCGGGCCTCTTTACGGCCCTCACAAAGGGCTGCTTCGTGATTATCCATACCGACAAACGTACTTTTAGGAAATGCCCGGGCCATTAGATTTAACGCAACCCCTTCACCGCAGCCGATATCACATACCCGAATGCCGTCTGTCAGGCGTTTGACTATTTTTCCGTTATCCACAGACGGCAGAAAATGCTGCATCAATACCTGCTTGTGTTTGGCATTGGCAAGCTGGCCCATGAACTGCTGAAAATCCGGATATTGAAAAAAAGGGATTCCAGCGCCGGTTTGAAAGCCATTGTTCACGGCCCCCATGGCACAGGATGTGAGCAGCGGAATTTCCTGGGTATAAACGCCCAGGTTATTGCTGCCGGATTTGCGGGTCAGAAAAGCGGCATGCTTCTGCGGCAAAAAGTAAATGTTTTCCCCATCTGCGGTTTGCGACAATTCAATGATTTCACCCGTTACCATAATCCCAAGCCATTCTTTAAGATATCGGGGATTCAATCCTGATGTGTCGGCTATTTCTTCAATGGTTGCCGGTTTATTCAGCTCTTCAAGAACATCGAAAATCCGATTTTTATACCCAATGGCCATGGCCAGATTCAACGCGCCATAGTTGAGAATATCCGTCATTTTTTGTGCAAAATCAGTCATTGGCGTTAACTCCACAGCAATTATTTTATGGCTTTTCAACAACCTTTATCTTCAGCAAAATCTAAAAAATAACATATACCAAAAAAATTGTAAAATTCAACCTGAGACAAACTAATTTGACAATAAGATATGACTGATTTAAAAAATTTCAAAGATAAAAAAGAGACTATTCAACCATCAAACCATTCGCCCAAAAGAAATACCCAGTTTGCGCATGCGATGACGCAGGGTGCTGGGATGAAGCTTCAGGATTGCGGCGGCTCCATCTTTTCCCTGGATTTTGCCGCTGGTTTTCTCCATGACCCGGCAAATATGAATCCGGTTTATTTCATCCAGATTGAGCAAGTCTTCTTCTGCCAGCAGCGGGTCAGCAGATACACTGACAGCGGTTGATACGTTATCAAAATTCTGAAACCGCAACGGTTCATTCGGGCTTCGGGTCTGGTGGCGTATCAACTCCCGTTCCACAGAGTTTTCCAATTCCCGGACATTGCCCGGCCATTCATAATGCTG
>CAZQLG010000422.1:0-2712 GCA_964594105.1 uncultured Desulfococcus sp.
AAAGACTCGTTTGTAATGTTTTGTTTTCATAGGAGAAGCCGGTCTACTCGACAAAATGTCTGGTTGTCTCAAAAAGATTATTCAAGAATTTTCGGTTTTATTTGTCCAGCATATGCGCAGTAATCACATACTTTTTTGGGGCGTGTTTCAAATGTGAAGACCGATAGAGACAATCATCTGCTTACAATGTTCGAAAACGCGAGTACTATAGCCAGCCGTCTATTATCGATGATTCTCAATGAGGGCAGAATTTTTTTCTGATATTTGAAGAGCTGCAGAAAGTTGAGGTGCAGGGGAACGCAATATATAGTGGTTGTCTAATTTCTTCTGGAGAGCTGAATCGCTATTGAATTCTTCACTGCTTGTCTGGATTTTTATGGTGAGCACTGTTGTCTGATATTTTTTAATTCATAATTCAAGACCCGGTACCAATTCTTAATTTTTTCACCTCTGTCGTTTATTTCCGCCAGCAGGTGACCACAACCGTTCGGCAGTATTTTAAGTGGAAATGTAAACTAATGAGAGTTTTTATCACAGGTGTGGGGTGTGTTGGAAAAACAACAATTGGTGCTAAATTGGCAGCATTATTAGATTGTTCCTTTTTTGATCTTGATGATGAAATTGAAAAATTTTTCTCAATGCCCATTGAACTTTTACAAGACAAATTCTTGACAATTTATTCATTTAGAGAGGAAGCTTCAAAAGCATTAGAATATCTTCTCAAGTTTGAAGACAGTCAGAATTCTGTTATTGCACTTCCGTCAAGTGGATTAATGCATGGCTATTGGCGAGTTATTAAAAAAACAACAGGTATTACGGTTGTTATCACTGATGAGGCTGAAAATATTTTAAATAGAGTCATATTCTTTGATAAAGAGTCCAAACCAATTGAAAAATACTTATCAGATGAAGATAAAAAATATTATTTAAGAGAGATAAAAAAAGATATTACCTATTTCAATCGAACGTACAAAAGAGCTAATATTTTTTTTAACATAGCAGGGTTAGACGCTGATCAATCGGCAGTTAAATTAGAATCTGCGATAAAAAAATTCAAATTTGAATAAGGTTGTCATTAAAGGCAAGATGCCGAACAATTGCACTCAAGCTGACAAAAAAAGCCGAGTTCAGTTTTAGTTTAATTTGCAGGTTATCGTATCGGCTTTTTTGGCAGCTTACTGCCACGTTATGTGCTATTGCCAAATTATGAAAGTTTTGAAAAATGAAATGGTTTGAGTTGTCCCAAATATTATCTGATTTCTACTATGATAAGAACGTTGATCAGCATTTTAAAAATGATGAGAAATATTTGTCAGTCGCATTCAAAGAAATCGAGAAAATTTGGATGCAAAATTATAATGAAATAACAACAGTAAATTATGTGATGCTTTCTGAAGCTCCATTGTGGGGTGAAAGAAAAAGTTATATTTATAACCCGGCCATTAAGAACACTCAATTTTTCTATCGGAGCGATTTGGAATTCTGCCTTAAAGAGAAAATAAAAGACAAAGTTAAGTTCATAAACAAACTCAATTCTATTGGATTTATCATTCTTGATATTTCTCCTTTTCCTCTAAATGGAAAAGACACAAATATTAATTACAGGGCCATATCGAACAACGATTATAAATACCTCTTAAATAAAATAAGAATCTGGTGTCACATCTTGAGTTAAATCATTGGTTGACATGTTAAATGAGAAGATTTAAGAAATGCTCATGAGCAGAGCTGCATGAAAAATTGTTGGGAGATAACAAAATGAAGAAACAGTAGATGAAGTAATGGTTTAACTCAAGATGTGACACCAAAACATTTGTTGAAGATTATATGTTGTTATTATAATAAATAAAACTGGTTTTTATATAAATGGATTTAAAAAAATATCATATTTTTAAATATTGGAGTCAAAATGGGTTCAGAAAAGGATTTAAGAGATGACGGCATCGCCAATCCGGATGCTGAGATACAAAGTAAAATTATGCAACGGGCAAAGGAAGGGGAACTTGCCTGTGCCGTAGCATTTGATGCAGCCGCGAAGCTTGGTATTTCACCTGCTGAGGTGGGACAATATACTGACCGGGCAAAATTGCGTTTGGTCAAATGCCAGCTGGGATTGTTCGGTTATCAGCCGGAAAAAAGAATTGTAAAGCCGGTTGATACGGTATCACCGGAACTGGAAACAGCCATCAGAAATGAATTGGACGATGACCGATTACCGTGTAAATCTGCCTGGGTGCTGGCTAAAAAGTTTGGAGTCCGAAAGATGGCAGTCAGCGGGGCCTGTGAAACGCTGGGGATTAAGATTAAGTCGTGCCAGATAGGGGCATTTTGATTTTTTCGTTTATGGTCAGAGCATAAGACAACGGCATAAGCAAAAAGAGCTTGATATTTTATGGATTTATTACCCTGCTGCAACCCAATCATACTGTTATGATTTCTGAGCAGGATTCACCTGGTTGGGATAAAATATTTTAAAGGCACTAAACGCATTACATGTGGGGTTGTTGGTGTGTAATATCATGGTCGAATGGCTGATCGGGTAAATGGCGGGTTTATATCGGGACCGAAGTGCCCCATTTGGCAATAACTATACGGAATATAAACTAATAACAGGCGCTTGTTTTAAAGTCTTATGACTCGAATTTGCGTCCTAATACTTGTTGAACGAAGCCGCTACGCGGCGGAAAAAGTAAAAATAGTGTATACTCCACT
>CAZQLG010000423.1:0-2707 GCA_964594105.1 uncultured Desulfococcus sp.
TCAGCCAGGCCGGCCTTGAAATTGATGATTCATTCCGGCCGACAGATGCTGCCGGGAAACCGGTTTATAACAATCTCTTTGCCGCAGGCTCCATTCTGGCCCATCAGGACTGGATGCGCCAAAAATGCGGGGCCGGCCTGGCCATTGCCACAGCTTATGGGGCGGTGAAGGCGTTTAGAAAAACGCTCATTGACCGATAAAAAATGAACATCGAACATTCAACGTCCAACATCGAATTTTGAATATGGTATTCTGCCTATTTTTATAAACTATAAACTGGCAGAGCGAAGCGATTTCAACATTCAAAGAATGCAAGAATATAAAGAACTAAGGTTTCCAGATGATAAGCGCATTGTAACTTTGTGTGGTTTTACACCTCGCGGTACGCTGAGCGTGAATGGAAATAAATGTGTGAATGGGGCTCGATTTTTATTCAAAAAAAAGTGGCATGGAAATGCGAATAATGAAAACATTATTATTAAAAAATGGCAAAATAATTGACGGGACCGGGAAAAAAGCGTTTACAGGTCATGTTTTAATCCACGGCAACCGAATCAAATCTGTGGCGAACAATACCAATCTCCATAGAGCAGATACAGTGATTGATGTGGCGGGAAAAGTGATTGCCCCGGGATTTATTGATATGCATTCCCATTCAGACTGGATTTTGCCGGGAGAAGATCATGATTTAGCCATGAAATGTCTTCCGGAGCAGGGGGTTACAACCGTTATTGGTGGCAACTGTGGATTTTCCCCGGCACCCATCTCTGAAAATATGCGACAGCTTTTGGCAATGTCACATTTTAAACTCATGAACGACCGGCCCATAGATTATCGCTGGGATTCTTTCAAAGAATTTCTTGACTGCGTTGAAAGCGCCCGACCAATCGTCAACACAGCCCATCAGGTCGGGCATGCTTCCCTTCGCTTAGGACAGGCTGGCCTCCACCAGCGTTTGCTATCACAGAAACAAATAGATGGTTGCCTGAAAACGCTTGCGCAATCATTTGAAGAGGGAGCCTGTGCCTTGAGTTTCGGCCTGGGGTACGAGCCGGGAATGTATTCATCGCTTGCGGAGCTGGAAGCATTTTGCCGGGTGGCCGCATCTGCGGATAAACCGGTGACGGTTCATCTAAAAGCACTGAGTAGAATGTCGCCGACCTATTCGCCCGTTTATTTAAAACCGCATAATGTTCGTGCCCTGAAAGAAATGATAGATATCGCCCGTAAAACCGGTATCCGACTTCAAATATCCCATCTTATTTTTGTGGGTAGAAATAGCTGGTCGACAGCTGAAACATGTTTAAAAATGATTGAAAAAGAACGCGCACGGGGACTGGATATCAAATTTGACGCGTTTCCCTATACATTCGGCAATACCACAATTAACGCGGTTTTCCCATACTGGTTTCTAAGCCGGCTCCCCCAGGCATACCAGCGCCGATGGGCCCGGAATATTCTCAAAACGGAACTATCGCTTGGCTTCAAGCTGGTTGGCTTCTCTTATACTGATTTTCAAATAATGGATGCCGGTATTGATAACGGGCAGGGTTTAAACGGCTACCGGGTGACAGATATTGCCCGTCAATGGGGCATTTCTCCGTTTGACACAATGCTTAAACTGAGTGAAAAGAGTCAGGGACAGACCGTCGTTTTGTTTCATGCATACAGCGGGGAACCAGGGCAGGAAAAAGTGCTGGATACGGTTTTAAAGAATGACCTGTGTCTTTTTGAAACAGATGCCTTAACACGATACGGTGGATACCCCAACCCGGCCGCTTTAGGAACGTTTCCCAAAATACTCGGGGAGTATGTCCGAAAACGAAAATTATTTACCATTGAAAATGCGATCCGACGGATGACATCCGACTCGGCCGAACGATTCGGCATTAAAGATCGGGGGGTGCTGGCTTCCGGCAAAAAGGCGGATGTGATTGTTTTTGACCCGGAAACGATTGCCGAAACACCGGCCAAAGGGCATCATCCAGCCGGCAAACCCAAAGGGATTGTCCATGTGTTTATCAATGGGCAGCAAGCGGTACAAAATGAAGAATATATAAACGGTGTACGGGCAGGGGAGTTAATCCGGGTTTAAACGATATCACATTTTATAAAGCCCCACAGCCTTCTCAATCACTGCTTCAGGAGGACTGAGCTCAACAATCGATAATATCTCAATAGAATAGGGAAAAAGGAAGAGATATGAACCATCCGGAAGCAACACAACAGGCATTATCCATTTTAAGAAGTGGAGAGACTTTCCAATGGTATCTCATTCCGCTTATCATGTTTCTTGTTTACATCTACTTTAATGAGTATGACAAAAAAAACTATAAAGGCATTGCCGCCGGGCTTTCTCTGTACATGGTTCACTGGTTTTATGAAATTGGAAACGCGCTGATACAGCACTTCAGCGGCCACGCCCTGTGGACCGTTCCCGAAGGAACCGGATTTCTACTTTTAGTCGGTGTTTGTGCTGAAATCAGTATCATGTTTGCTGCATCCGGCCTTGTCTACAGCAAATTGCTTGAAGAAAACCCGAAACACAAGATCTTCGGCATCAGCGACAGGCTTCTGGTGGGTGTGGGAACAGCGGCGTTTTTTTCCATATTCGAAATCTTTCTTGCAAAAACACCCACTTTTATATGGGTCTATCCCTGGTGGGGATCATTCCCGGTTTTCATTACCGTTTATATCCCCTTCTTTG
>CAZQLG010000424.1:0-2701 GCA_964594105.1 uncultured Desulfococcus sp.
ATGAACAACAGATTGATGAAGCATGGATCCAGGTTTGGGAACCAGTTGGGATCACCCCCCTGTCTCCCAAGGAAATGAGCGGTTGGTTGGCTGAGATTGATAAGCTGCGTTACAAGGTGAGTGAGATTTTTAAAAAGGAACAGGAAATAGAGCGGGACCTTAAACGGCGCCAGAATCTTAAAGACTCGCTCCTTCAAGAACTCCAGAACATGGGAGAAGAAGATATTCCTGCCGAGGAAACACTTGCACCTGTTGTTGTTTTTGCAGAAGCTGTTCTTGATCGAATTTCATCCAATAAGGCGGATCTTAAAATATTAAATGAAAGACAGAAAAAAACCAAAAAAAGGTTAGGCCAAGCAGGGGATGATCACAAAGCTGCTCAAGAAGCCTTGAACAAGTGGCAGGAGCAGTGGAAAAGAGCACTCGCCGGGTTAGGTCTTAAGGGTGAAATATCAACCACAGAGGCCATTGATTTTATCGAAATTTTGCAGGATTGTTTTGATAAATTAAAAGAGGCGGATGATCTTAAAAAGCGTATTGACGGTATTGACCGTGATGCAAAAGAAATGGAGAAAGAAGTGAAGGCCCTGCTTGAAGAGGTAGCTCCTGATATGCTGGAACTACCCTTAGAACGGGCTGTTCTCCAATTGCGCACCATGCTTTCCCAGGCACAAAAAGACAAGGCCCTATACGAAAAACATTCTGAAGAGTTCGACATATTACAAAAAGAAGTTTCAGAAGCCGAGAAAACCTTGCAAAGTGCAAAGGAACAGATGGATGAACTCGTCCGGATTGCTAAAAGTGAAAAACCGGAAGAACTGGCAGAGATAATCATCAAGTTCAATGAATATGAGAAATTAAAAGAGAAAATATCTGATACTGAAGAGACCCTTACCAAAATAGGGGCCGGCGTAAAGATTGATGAGCTGGATCAACAAGCAGCAGAAGTCAGCGCTGATGAATTGCCAGGCCAAATAGAAGCTTTACAACAGGATATTACTGAAAGGATAAATCCTGAGATTAATAACATTTCTCAGACGATTGGCGAAATAAAGTCAAAGATTAAAGCCATGGATGGCAGCGCCAAGGCTGCTGAGGCAGCAGAAAAGATGGAACAGGAGTTGACCAGGATTAGACGATTGACCGAGAGGTATGTACGGGTAAAATTAGCTTCCAAGATTCTACAACAGGAAATCGAGCGTTATCGAGACGAACATCAAGATCCGGTTTTAAAAATCGCTTCAAAATATTTTTCTGAGCTGACGCTTGGATCCTTTGAAGGACTGCGTACTGATGTTGATGACAAGGGAGATCCAATTCTGGTTGGTATCCGGCAAGACGGGACATGGGTAAAAATTGAAGGAATGAGTAGTGGTACCCGAGACCAGCTCTATCTTGCTCTGCGCCTTGGCACCTTGGAATGGCGCCTTGAGACCAGCGAACCCATGCCATTTATTGTGGATGATATTTTAATTAACTTTGATGATGATCGTTCGAAGGCAACGCTTAAGGCTCTGGCTGAATTATCAAAAAAGAATCAGGTGATTCTTTTTACGCATCATGGGCAAATTGTTACCGCAGTAAAGAAAATCAACAAAGCGGATATCCAAATTCATGAGCTTTAATTGAAGATAAGGAATCCTATCACAGCACAAGAAAGAGAGAAAAGTCATTCATGCAATGGGCTAACGAATTACTCATGACCATCACTTCCATCGTCGCGCTTTCCGCTGCAGGCATCGGGATGCTTAAGTGGGACAAGGCCATCCGCAGTATTGCCGGTAAATATAAGCACTACAACGACGGCAAGACGAACGGAAAAATGCGATTCACAATCAAGCCTCCCCAGTTCCTTTGGCTTTTTAGACGAATCGGTGGAGAACTCCGTAGTGGGAGGGATACGAAGGGAACTTGGCAAACCAATGTTTTTGGGACTTCGTTGCTTTTACAGTGGGGCGAAGCGACAATACGTTGTTCACGAAAGGCCCCTGGTGTTTTTGAGGGCTACCATGTCGTCGGAGAAGATATCACTAAAACTGTTTTACTGCAAAAAATTTCGGACTCCTGGGAGACGTGATTAAGCACCGGGCCAATAGATCCATTGGACTTTGATTCTCGGGCGAATCAACACAAAATTCTCCAGATTGTTGAAGTATATACAAAAGTGCTCGCCCATTACCACCTATCCGTCACTGCACCTTGCAATAGCTATGCGTATTTCCGGTAAAAAAATAGCTGACACAAAATCTGGTATTTTGAATTTTTTTGACTGATGCCTATTTCAGATTTGAACATCATTGGTGAAACCGTTAAAATTTATTTCCAAAAATGAAGCATATCTTACCAGTCTTGCACCACGCAGATTGCCACAATTCAAATATTATTTATCCGAATACGGAATCCCACCGGTGAAGCATGTGATTAATATGCTATTGATCATGTCTCAAATACACACAAGTTTTTGAAATTTATGTATGTGAGGAATTATGAGCCTGAACAAAATTTGATAATGTTCGTAAGATCAAATTCAGATTTTTACAAATAATGTTTGGGCTATTGAAAAATTAAAGGTATCCGGCCTTTAAAAAATTCAGCCTTATTTCATTTTAACTTTGGTTTACTTACCTGAAAAAGTCTGATTATCTCACCAATTCCACATCCATGGCCGGAACCCAGCAGGTTCTGGCATCTGGCAGTTCCA
>CAZQLG010000425.1:0-2697 GCA_964594105.1 uncultured Desulfococcus sp.
TTTTTGTTCCTTTCAGCCCAAAATATTAATCTACCCTTGTCTCCAAATCCGGATTGTTCATTGCTGATTCTTGCTATTTTACCGATTTGACTTATTATATAGATAATCAGGCTAAAAAAGTTTTTATCAATCACTTTATTTTTTTAAACACTGGCAACTCTTTTGATATGCCACTTTGTGTCATAAAACCTGACTCTTTTTCAAGGCTTTAAGGATACACGATGAACACACATCATATACAAAAAATTAAAAAATCCATCTTTTTAACCATATTAATTATTTCAGCCTCATTCACCGCGTTTGCTCAAAGCTCCATCTGGGCGCCGGTTTCTCTGAAACTGTTAATCAAGGAAGGGCTGGCAAACAATCAGTCTTTAAAAAGCATAGAATACCAGGTCGAGGCCTTAACCGAACAGGTAACGTCTGCCGGAGCGCTTCCTGATCCCCGTCTGGGCGTCGGCCTTTTAAACATGCCGGTAGATACGTTCCGGTTTGATCAGGAACCCATGACCCAGAAACAGATTTTTATCGCACAGAAAATTCCATGGGCCGGAAAACGGGCACTGATGTCCGAAGATGCGCAATGGTCGGCAAAACAAAAGGAAATGATGCTTGATGCCCAGCGCCTGATGCTGTCGAGAAATATTGCCGATGCTTGGTATGAACTGGGTTTTATCACCAAAAGCCGGGAAATCAATGACCGGATGATTGAACTGGTTGACCGGATATTAAACGCAGCTGAAAGCAGATATGCCACCGGCAGGGGACAGCAGCAGAATATTTTCCAGGCACAGGTTGAACGCAGCAAACTCGATACAGAACAGATATCTTTAAAGTCAAAACGAAGGGTCATCGAAAATCGAATTAATTCGCTGTTAAACCGGACAGCTTATCAGCCGGTTGTTTACGTCAATGATTTGGAAGAGCCCGGCATTAAACTCTCGCTGCCGGATTTAAAATCAATAGCCCAAGCGAAAAATCCGGAAATAAAGATCCGGGAGTATGAAATTGCGCAGGCAAAAACGCGCATCAACCTGGCGGAAAAAGACTACTGGCCGGATTTTGATATTATGGCCGTTTACGGTCAACGGGATGAAAACCGCGCCGGACAGGACTGGGCGGATTTCTTTTCAACGACTGTCTCCATCAACCTTCCCGTCTGGCAAAACAGCAAACAGGATAAAAAACTGGCGGCAGCGACAGCAATGCATCAGGCTTCCATTCAATCCTACGAAAACCTTCTGGAAAAAATCAGCCATCAGTTGGACGGACTTGCAACCGAAATTATCAATCTCCAGGACAATTATTCCCTTTACCAGCAATCCCTCCTGCCCCAGGCGAAAAATTGGGCGCGCTCCGCACTGGATGCGTATGAAGTCGGTAAAGTTGAATTTGACACCATGATCAACGCACGGATGCGCCTGCTGATGTTTGAACTCCAGGCGGAACGATACCGTGTGGATGTTTATAAGAAACGCGCGGAACTGGAAGTTTTGATCGGACAGGCATTGCCGTAGCATTTTTTGCAAAGCGATTTGAATAAGGTGAAAAGATGAACGAATATCTCAAAAATTCCAAAGGAACGATACCCTTCAGGGCAATCTTCATCACGGCGGTTATTTCCATCACCGTGTTTGCTGTTGCGGCCTGGTTCACCGGCTACCTGACGGTTCGCCCGATGCAGGAGTCATCGCATCTGCATACAGAGGGAGACACGACGGAGTCAAACACGCTCTATTCCTGCGGCATGCATCCGTGGATTGTAGCCAAAGAACCCGGCAACTGTCCCATCTGCGGGATGGACTTGACCCCGAAAAGAGATCAGATGTCGAATACCGCCGAAACCAAAGAGACAATAATCGCCTACTGGCGGGCACCCATGAATCCGATGGAGATCTATGACAAACCCGGTAAAAGCGCCATGGGCATGGACCTTGTTCCGGTTTATGAAAATGAATTGAGCGGCGGCGTTGAAATAAAGATTGACCCGGTCACCCAGCAGAATATGGGGATTCGGGTTGCTTCCGTTGAAAAAGGGCCTTTGCATTATACCATTCGGACGTATGGTCATATCACCTATGATGAAACACGAAAATCACAGATTAACCCGAGATTCTCCGGATGGCTGGGAAAAGTGTATGTGGATTTTACCGGCCAGATGGTTGAAAAGGGGGACCCGCTGTTTGATATTTATTCACCGGACCTGATCACGGTTCAGGAAGACTATCTGGAAGCCTTTCGGAATTACAGCAGCAATCCATCCCCGGCCAATCGGAAAATTCGTGATTCCGTCATGCGGCGGCTCAGCTTTTTTGATATCAGCGATGAAGAAATCAGAAAAATAGAAAAAAAAGGGGTAGCCAGCCATGCACTCACCATTCGCTCCCCTTTCAAAGGGGTCGTTACGCAGAAGTCAAATGCCGTGGAGGGTGCTTTTGTGAAAGAGGGATCAATGATATATGAAATTGCAGACCTGACCCGGGTCTGGGTGGAAGCGCATATTTATGAATATGAACTGAGCACGGTGACTGCCGGACTGAAAGCCGAGATGACCCTGCCCTATATTCCCGGCAAACGCTATTACGGCAAAGTGGCCTATGTCTACCCTTATCTCCAGCGCCAGACCCGGGACGTGGTCATCCGTATTGAATTTGACAATCCCCACCTTGAACTCAAACCGGACATGTATGCCAATGT
>CAZQLG010000426.1:0-2680 GCA_964594105.1 uncultured Desulfococcus sp.
GAATTTGGATCTTTTTTCGTTGCCATCGGAATCCGACTTTTTACGAGTTTGTCAAACATATCATACCAGATATTTTTGGGTGTAAAAATAAAGAAATTTTCCGTTTTGACAATTAGATCGGTTCCCCATAAAGTGGTTTTGGTTGGTTTAAAAAATATTTAAGGTAAATTAATTTTAGAAATTTTAAAGAGGCGGTAAAATTGGCTCGAATACTGATTGTCGACGACGACCCCGATATTTGCTCCTTGCTTTTGAAATTAATAGAAGGGCTTCATCACCAGGCCTTTGCCACTCATACCATGGCAGATGGTCTTTTTCATGCACAAAATAATGATTATGCGCTGGTTTTTCTGGATTTGGGCCTTCCGGATGGAAATGGGTTGGAGATTTTACCGGATTTGCTCAGAGCGCCATCGAAGCCCGAGGTAATTATTATTACGGGTGCCGGTGATAATCGCGGTGCGGAACTGGCATTCAAGCATGGGGCGTGGGATTACATCAGCAAACCGTTTTTTCGGGAAGAAGTCTCCTTAGCCACCGCCCGGGCGCTTCAATATCGTTTGGAAAAAGAAGCCAATAAGGGACCGTTAACGCTTGATCGTAACGGAATTATTGGTGAATCAGACGGGATTCGAGGATGCTTGGATGATGTCGCCCGCGCCAGTATTTCGGATGCCAGTGTCCTTGTTGCCGGTGAGACAGGTACGGGCAAAGAGTTGTTTGCCAGGGCGATTCATATGAACAGCAAAAGGGCCGCCTGTAGCTTTGTGACCGTTGACTGCGGGGCCTTGTCAGAAACGCTGGTGGAAAGTATTCTGTTTGGTCATGAGAAAGGCGCCTTCACCGGAGCTTTAAAACACAGTGAAGGGCTTATCAAACAGGCCGAGGGCGGGACCCTTTTTCTGGATGAGATCGGCGAACTTCCCTTTACCATTCAAAAATCCCTATTGCGCACGCTTCAGGAAAAGCGGTTTTTGCCGTTGGGTGCACACAAAGAAGTATCCGTTGATTTCAGGCTGATCGCCGCGACGAATCGCGATCTCGACCAGATGGTGATTAAAGACCGTTTTCGCGAGGACCTGTTGTTTCGATTGCGGGGTATTGAAATCAACCTTCCGCCGATTAGAGATCGAAAGACGGATATTGAAGAAATTGCGCTCAGCAAAATATATCAATTTGGTGAACATTACGGCAATGAGGCAAAGGGGGTCTCCCGGGAATTTTTAGATGCTTTAAAGGCCCAGGAATGGCCGGGAAATGTCCGTGAGCTTATCAATGTGCTGGACTATGCCGTGGCTTCGGCTGGCCAGGATCCAACCCTGTACCCCAAGCATTTGCCGCCAAAATATCGCGCTGAATTGTTGCAACTGAAAACAATCCCCCCAATGGAACCTAATGCCGGTCCGGTTGATTCTTCGGATATCGGTGACGATTTTCCCCTTTTGTCGGATTACCGGAGCGAAATTGAAAGAAAGTATTTGCAGGCACTTGCCATGAGGGCTAAAGGTGATCGGAATGTTGCCTGCCGTCTTTCAGGAATGTCCCAGAGCCGGTTGTATGATTTGCTGAAAAAGTATAATCTTTCACTGGTTGATACTTTTGGTCAGTGAGGCGACGATCACGGTTTGATGGCGTCGTAAAAAGTCCCATCTACTGCGTTGTAGCGGTTTTTCAGCCATTCAAGATACTACATGTATGATTTCTTGTCTGAAAAACCACTACGCCTTGTATATGGAACTTTTTTCTTTGCCATTAGAATCTGATTTTTTACGAATTTGTCACGGTTTGATTCCTGAAAAAAAGAAAATCCATTCCAGTTTCCAGGAAACAGGAATGGATTTTTTGTATGGTGTAATTGCTTTTTATTTTAACCTATTGATATTATTGATAGAGTGAAAAAATATATTTTGGCACCCAATTTGCAATACAATATGATTTAAAAAGTTAATCCAGCCAGCATTGTTTGGTGTTTTAGAAAAAAGAATCGCTAAGAAAATGAATCGGACATTGAGAAATAATGATAAATGGGACATCCGGCCAGTTCCAAACGGACGTGGAATAAATATGTGTGTTCTTGAGGAAAAGGGCCTTTTTTATTTCGGGATGAATCTTATTGGAAAACTCGTCCAGATTCCGATTAATTTGTTAATAAAACGAAAAATATAAGGCATTTATTTTTTGTTTGGCAACGACATTGTTAACTATGGATCAAAAGGCAAGGCAACATAATTCCATAGTCTCCATTTCTCATGGGTTGAATCCATGAGAAATTTTATTATAGCCCGGGTTTCCAGAAACCCGGGCATTTAGCCATTTTCAGGGGGGTTGTTTCCGGCAAAACCGATTGGTTTTTTTGCCGAAAGAAGCGTACCTGTCAATAAGAGATAAAGATCTGATGCGGATTTTCCCATCAGGAAAAAATATAGAAAAGGAGTTTAAATCATGAAAAAAGCATTTCAAATAACAAAAATAGCTGTCGCTACAGTTAAAGCATTTGTTGAATACCAGATATTTTATCGTAACCACAATGACGAACTATAGTTGTTTCATCATCAGAGTAATGGGCCTGAGCGGTTAACGCATTAAGATTCATCTGAATTCAGGGTTTTTACTTTACGGTAGTAAATGGAGAAATGGCAAGTATTGACCGTTTGCGGTGATGCTTGCCATTTTTTTTATA
>CAZQLG010000427.1:0-2676 GCA_964594105.1 uncultured Desulfococcus sp.
CAGGCCCAGCGGGAAGGCCCTTTCCGTCCCACAGGGATTGTCAATACATTGATGCTGCTTTCCCAAAACAGTATCTCCCTGCTGGCCATGGCCGCCTTGCTCATATCTTTTCACTGGGGAGTCACCGTCATTTTATTTGCCGCTGCCGCGCCCGGAATACTTGTACGGATAAAATTTTCACGTAAAATGTTTGACTGGCAGCGTGAACGCACTCCGGAGAACCGAAAGGCCATGTACTTTAACTGGATATTGACGGGCAACATTCACGCCAAAGAAGTCCGGCTGTTTGGTATCGGAAATGAAATATCCGCACAGTTTTCCAATATCCGGCAAATATTACGGCAAGAGAAACTGGCGATTACCCGGCAACGTGCCATTGCTGATTTTTTCACCCAGGCGCTCGGCACATTGGCGATTTTTGGCGCATTAGGGGTCATTGCATACCGTGCGGTTTTGGGGCTGATCACGCTTGGCGATATGGTCATGTTCTTTCAGGCATTCCAGCGCGGTCTGATTTTTTTGCGCAATATTCTCAAAAATCTGGCGGATTTGTATGAAAATAACCTGTTTCTGTCCCATCTGTACGAATTTCTGGATGTGAAATCCCAGGTAAAAGATCCGGCCAGTCCGCAGCCGATGCCCAAACAATTTCAGCACGGCATCGCATTTAAAAATGTTTGCTTTCAGTACCCGCATACCAGTCAAATGGTTTTAAAAGATATTACATTTGATATCAAGCCGGGGGAAGTGGTCGCCCTTGTGGGAGAAAACGGATCAGGAAAAACCACTTTAGTAAAATTATTGTGCCGACTATATGATCCTACCCAGGGACACATTTCTCTGGAAGGGATATCCCTTGACAAATTTGATACAAATGCAATCCGTCACGAACTCAGTGTAATTTTTCAGGATTTTGTTCAATATCATCTGACGGTAAATGACAATATCCGATTCGGAAATCTTGATTTGGCCGCCAAAGACCCGGAAGCTGTACGGCGTGCAGCCAGAAATGCCGGTGCAGATCAAATCATTAAGTCTCTTCCCAAAGATTATCAGACAATTTTAGGGAAACTTTTTAAAGACGGGGTTGAACTCAGTATCGGCCAATGGCAGATGATCGCCATCGCCCGGGCATTTATGCGGGATGCCCGTCTGATTGTTCTTGACGAGCCCACCAGCAGTCTTGATCCGATTATCGAATATGAAATATTTTCCCGGTTCAAAAAAATGCTGGAAAACAAAAGCGCAATTCTGATCAGCCATCGATTCTCCACGGTAAAAATGGCGGATCGGATTGTGGCTTTAAAGAACGGACGGATTGCTGAACAGGGAACCCATCAGGATCTGATGAGAAAAACCGGATATTATGCCCATTTATTTGAAAAACAAGCGGGGTGTTATCAACTATAACCCTTCGGATTCATAGACTGCCACCGCCAGGCATCGGCGCACATCTCATCAATACCCCGACGTGCCCTCCAGTCGAGTTCTTTTTCTGCCAAAGAAGGATCCGCATAACAGGTGGGAATATCTCCCGGCCGCCGCCCCACAATTTGATAGGGGATTTGCTTTCCCGAGGTTTTTTCAAATGCCGCGACCATTTCCAGCACGCTGTACCCTTTGCCGGTACCCAGATTATAGGTGACAAGTCCCGGCCCGGATTGAAGCTTTTCCAGTGCGTTTAAATGGCCTTTTGCCAAATCCATCACATGGATATAATCCCGCACACCAGTACCGTCCGGGGTTTCATAATCATCTCCATAAACCATTAATTCCGGAAGCTTACCAACTGCCACCTGACTGACATACGGCATTAAATTGTTCGGCAGGTCAGACGGATCTTCTCCAATCAGCCCGCTGGGATGGGCGCCCACCGGATTAAAATAGCGAAGCAATGCAATATTCCATGATTTATCAGACGTATAAAGATCTGTTAAAATCTCTTCAATAAAAAGTTTAGACCGGCCATACGGATTAAACGGGCTGACCGGCGCATTTTCATTAATCGGCACCGTTTCAGGATTGCCGTATACTGTCGCAGACGAACTGAACACCAGATTTTTAACACCATTGGCCTGCATGGCATCACACAGCGCCAATGTCCCGTTGATATTGTTCTGATAATACGCTAACGGTTGGTCAACGGATTCTGCCACGCTTTTTAATCCGGCAAAATGAACCACTGCATGGATTGCATGTTGCCTGAAAATCTCATGCACCTTGGCCACATTGCATAAATCTTGCTGATAAAAAATAATTTTTTTATCTGTGATTTTTTCAACACGCTTTAAGGATTCAATCTTGCTATTACACAAATTATCGACAACAACAACATCGTGCCCATTCTCCAAAAGCATGACACATGTATGACTCCCAATATAACCGGCCCCCCCTGTGAGCAGAATATTCATTGTCTTTGCTTGGCCCCCGTCATGTCTTTTATACCTCAAAATAAAATAAACCACCGAATAGGACGATTCCGTTATTATGAAAAAACCGAATGCCCCTGTTTATCATAAACAATTGATTTGATGCAAATTAAATAAATTAAAACAATATTATGCGTGCTTGAGGGACAAGACCATCGGCAAAGCGTATGCCTTTCACATTGCACTATCAACCGCACCAGGAAATAGTGGTTTAAAATATTAAATTTTTTTGATAGTTATGGAATAA
>CAZQLG010000428.1:0-2671 GCA_964594105.1 uncultured Desulfococcus sp.
TGGTACGCTTCAAAAACGGTTTCAATTGTCTGATCTTTTTCTTTCCATAAGTCATTGATCCATTGTTGGAATTGTTCCTTAAACCTTTGATCATCCGCATAGTTTTTCCCCAAAAATTCTTCAGGGATATCGATTGTTCTGATACGGACAGCAATAGTGGGAATATCGCCCCTTAAAAAGCACCAAAATGAAATAGGCGGTTCATTTTCCGGATATACGATGGCAACATCCACAATCTTGGAAAAATATTCACCCATACTGGAAAGCACAATGGCAACCCCGCCGGCTTTTGGTTTTAATAAATGTTTAAAAGGAGAATTCTGATTTTCGTGTTTCTGATAATTATAGCGGGTGCCCTCTAAAAAATTCAGCACAGTGACCGGCGCTTTTTTATACTTTTCACAAAATTTCCGCGTCGTCGCCATGTCTTTGCCCTTAAGCTCGGGATGTTTTTCTAAAAACTGACGTGAATACCGTTTCATAAATGGGAAATCAAGCCCCCACCACGCCACACCCAGAACAGGCACCCAGATGAGTTCTTTTTTTAAAAAAAACTTCAAAAACGGAATTCTGTGATTAAAAATGCGCTGCAGTGCAAAAATATCGGTCCAGGAGCGATGATTGCTGACAACCAGGTATGAAGAATCCAGGTTAAAATCGTCTTCAAGTCCCTGAACATCCCATTTGGTACTCCGAGCAATGTTCTTAATATGATCGTTCAAATCAATCCATATAGTCCCAAGGGCCATAATCACCCGCGTTAGATGATGTCGTACCCATGCATTAGGAATAAATACCTTCAATAAAATAAATGGCAACTGGGCAGAGACACATACCACGGTATTCGCCATAAACAACAACGCTGTAATCAATCCCGCCAGTGGTGCAGGTAAAAACCGCAACATACGCGAACTCCTTAAAATCGGGTCTATTACTTAACTTCTGTTTTTTTAGGCGGCCGTGTATTAATCCGGGTATAAATATGCTTGGATGTGTAAAGGGCGCCTAAAGGATTGTGGGCCAGTACACGGTCTTTAACCGCCAAAACGGTCACCGGTGCTTTGGCGTGTTTAATAAAAAGGGTGTCATCTCCTACACATAGGCCCAGCAGCACAATCAAATCACACTTTTCTTCATCCAGAATCGCAGCCTGGCCGATGGGATTACACATGGGCTGGCGAAACCCTGGAACAATTTTGTCATCTTCAGGCAAAGACACATCATCGGCACTTAACGTGCCGCACATACAGCACACAGACGAGACTTCAAACCCCTCATTTAAAAGTAAATTGGTAAACAACCGGGCTTCTTCCGAAAGCCCGACACAAAATGCGATCCCCAATTTTTTATGCCCCTGCAAACGAGCATACTCAATAGTTTCTTCAACCCGGGTCAGCTTACCGTATTCCTTCCAGGTTCTGGCAACATCCTGGGCCATCTTTAGATTTTCCGATGACTGTAATTTTACCTTGGCCGCAGCCAGCAATTCCGAATAATTAATTGACGGACAAAAATCCGGCACATTTGTTAAATCTCCGTTAAAACATGTTTTTTTTCCACAATAACTGCATAAAGATTGTTTTTTTTCCATTGACTGGTTCCTTGATTATTATTGGTTTGTATTTTAACAAAAAGCATCATTAAAGATCAATTCCACGCAAAATAAGGCTGCTCAAAATGTGCGACCCGAGTATTTTGCCCAAAAATCGCGACCTCCCGGAACTGATAAATCATGGCTGCGGTGGGGGCCGCGATCCAGCTGTTTCCCACCGGCATCAGCAATATAGGGTTCCTGCTTTCATTATTTTCGACAAGGATCGGCGCATCTTTGCGCATGAACTCCTTAACAGGGATGCGATGAATTGACTCCACTTCAGCGGGGTTGGGTGTTAAATCCGTTGCAACACCGCCCCAGATCACAACCGGAGAAATAACAAAACCGGAACGGGTGGTAAAATCATCCAAACGCCCCAACACATTTTCATGATCCAGTTTCAGGCCGACTTCTTCTGAAAGTTCCCGTAATGCTGTTTCCTCAGGCGTCTCACCGTCATCCCGACGGCCACCGGGAAAGGCCCACTGGCCGGAATGCTTTTTTAGCTTTGCGGCGCGTATTGTCAGAATCAGTGCGGCGTCATTATTCCATTGATCATAGGGTGTCATTCCGTAAACATTCGTACCATGGGCAACCTCCACAACCGTAATGGCGACTGCAGCACGCTTAACGCCGTTGCTTTCATGTTTTTGAATATCAAATTTTTTCAGATTAACGGATATATGCCGGCATAACGCTTGATTGCAAATTAACGTGTTCGGATCTATCATGTTAAAAAATCTTATTTTTCTTTCGGGTTCTATTTCAACATCCCGTTTTTCATTGACCGGACCTCTCCGTTTTCAGCCAGGAGATTAAAAATCTTATAACTTCGATTACCTGTAAACACAGATTCCCCCACCCCACCGCTGGCCGCTGGTCGTTAAAAACTGACGGTGATTATCCAGAATTGACCATCATCAGACAATTCAGCCTCTTCCAGCAGGATATCACCTAAATTACGATTCGGGTAAAGAGAATTAACCTGTTCAATGACTTTTTGGGAAGCCTCTTTAATATTGATCATACTTATCCTCCCATAATCCACTGCAACCGTCCGCTTTGTTTTTTAATGGC
>CAZQLG010000429.1:0-2665 GCA_964594105.1 uncultured Desulfococcus sp.
GCAGACCTGCCCCAGGTGGCGGTGGAAGAAATCAAGGAACATCATGTAACGTATGCCATCTCCGAAATGAACCGTTTAATTGATTTTTTAACCGATGTTACCGGACACCAGCTGGATTATGAAAAACTGAAACACACCGTTACTCTTTCTGACCGTGCCTGCGAACTCTGGGATGAAATCATGGCTTTCCGGCGATTTAAACCGGTGCCGTTTTCAGCCGCTGAAATGGGAATCATGTTTGTAATGGTGACCCTGCAAGGCACACAGACAGCAGTGGATTTTTTAACCCGGGTCAGAGATGAAATCAAAAAAAAAGCGGATAGCGGCATCGGCGTCATTGACAATGAAAAAATCCGCCTGTTCTGGGATAATATCCCGTTGTGGTATAATATGGGGTTGTTTAATTATTTTGAAAAAGCTGGCGGGGTCGTGGTGGCTGAAACTTATTCTGCGGCCTGGTCCCTGAGAATGGACGTCAATGATCCTATCAGGGCGCTGGCCATGAAAAGCCTTATGTCCTATCCTCTGGTATCCTGTGTTTCCATTGCCAAACGAAAGGAAATGGTGCTTAAAGCATGCCGTGACTATGCCATAGACGGGGTAATTTTTCACCGCAACAAATCCTGTGTTCCCATTACGCTGGGGCAGATGGAAATCAAGCGGGAACTGGAAAAACAGCTCAATATTCCGTCGGTGATTATTGACGCCGACCATATGGATGAACGCAATTTTTCAGTGGCTCAGTTTCAGACACGGGCAGATGCGTTTATGGAAATGCTATTAACGAAAAAACTTGACTCCACCTCGAAAACATAGCATATAATATGCTATATAAAATAGGAGGTTTTCAATGGGAACAACAAAAACTGCAACGTCAAGAGCACTGATTGACCCAGAAATTAAAAAGAATGCTGAAGAGATTCTTAATGGGCTAGGTCTGTCTGTTTCAAAATCATTTGAGCTGTTTTATCGGCAAGTTATTGCGAACAGAGGCCTTCCGTTTGAATTACATGTGCCAAACGAAAAAACCATGAAAGCGATTGAAAATTCGCGGCAGAAAAAAGGGAAAACCTTTTCCACGCCAGATGAATTATTTGAGGATCTTGGGATTTAGTAGATGAGAACAATAAGACGAGATACACAATTTAAAAGAGACATCAAACGTCTTAAAAAACGCAATAAAGATTTTGAAAAATTAAAAGAAATAATCATATTGCTGGTTGATGGAGAAAAAATACCCGCAAGATGCAAAGATCATAAATTAAAAGGTATATTAAAGGATTGCAGAGAATGCCATATAGAACCTGACTGGCTTTTGATTTACAGGATCGAAGGAAGCGAGCTTTGTCTTGTTCGCACCGGCGGACATTCAGACCTGTTCGATTAAAAACAAATCAAGAAAAATATTTGGTTCCGGCACTGCCTTAAAACGTCTGATTCCTTAAACCGCTGGTATTAAGGACACCCCCCCTATTGATAATATAATTTATCATTCAATTTGAAACATTCTTGCTTGTCATGCCCGGCCCAAAAGTGTTATCTGTTGCCCTGTTTTTTTATTCTTAAAAATATGTTGGTTTCTTAAAAAATAAATATCGAATCATCATGGGGAAGAAATGAGTACTTCAATCACGTTAAAAGATGCATATAAAACCTTTACAGATGATCAGGACAAAATCATTGCGCCGGACCAGACGCTGAAAAATGTCAAAGAAAAATTCAGCCGCCTGAATCTCAGCATTCTGGAAGAAACCGTACGCATTGACAACGGTCGGCTGGATATTCCGGTTTATTTTTCTGTCTGCGGAGAAGATGCGGCCCGTTTGACCGGCACATCCAAACAAATGGGCAAAGGCGCCACACCGGTCCAGGCCGAGACCAGTGCGGTCATGGAACTGGTGGAACGATACAGCTTTTACAATTTTTACAATACACCGGAAAACTTTATCACTGGCACCTATGATCAGCTTAAAGATCGGGCAATGCCCTTTAATATGATCGCCAAATCAGTTCATGATACGTCAGACGATCTGGCTAAAACACGGGATTTTTTTTCCGGTATTCCCATGAAATGGACCTGGGGATATAACCTGACCACTCAAGAGAAAATACTGGTGCCGTTTGACTGGTTTTTTGCCATCAATGCATTTAACGGCACGTCTGCCGGCAACTGTGAGGAAGAAGCACTGTGCCAGGGAATTTGTGAAATTGTGGAACGGCACGTTTCTGCCATTGTCTGCCGTGAAAAAAAGATGATTCCCGGTATCAATCCGGAATCCGCTACTGATCCGGCGGTTGTCAGCATGATTAAAAAATATAAAAAAATCGGCGTCAACCTTTATGTATCCGATTTCACACTGGACATGGGCATCCCTACTGTCGGTGTCATGGCACATGATCCGTCAACATTTCCGGAAAAAAGTGAAATTGTCTGGACCGCCGGTACCTCCCCAGATCCTGAAAAAGCCTTCAGTCGGGCATTATCTGAAACCGCGCAGCTATCCGGGGATTTTAATACCAGGTCCAACTTTGTGGCCAGCGGCCTGCCCAAATACACTGCCATTGAGCAGGCCCGTTACATCACCCACCCGGAAAATTTATTGAATATTTCTGAACTGCCGGATATTTCCAATCGAAACATCAAAGTTGAAGTGGAAAACTGCCT
>CAZQLG010000430.1:0-2644 GCA_964594105.1 uncultured Desulfococcus sp.
TTCGCCTTTAATTTTGGCGTCGATCAGGTCACTTCTCATGGAAACTTTAAATCCCAGACGATCAAGAACTCTTTTAAGAAAATCAGCCCGTAACATCCGTTTGGTCATATCGTCCCCCCCTCCTGAAAACCGGAACTGAATATAATTATTTTCAGCCTGTTCTCCACAGATGACATCGAGAATGACAAAATGATATCCGAATTTAAGGTTCAGGTTCAGATAATCGTACGAGATGACCGCGTAACTGGCCAGCATGGCCGATTCCGCGCTGATGATTCCGCCGCTCATAGCAATTTTATCATACTCTGACCAGTTAAAGTGCGTAAAGTCCGACCAGTGGATGCCTGGATGTTGCAACCCGTTTAATACGGCCGTCATGGGAATGCTCGTCAGATCCGCTATTTCAACAGTTTTTTTTTTGTCCGGATTCTGGCGCAGTCCTCCGCCGACATCCAGTACATAGAGCAGCATGGGGATTTCTGAAATTAATTTTTTAGACCCGCCGATTTTTCTCAGCCGTTTCTCTCCCAAAAGAAACATCTCCCGCATTGCCATTTCGTGGGCAAATCGGACGATATCGTGAAGCGACCGGACCCCATGAGGGACAAAACACGGATCTTGGGGATCAATAAGTCTTAACGGCGATATAAAGCTCATAACATATTTCAGTTTCCGCATAAACGGACTGGTTGCCATCAGGTTTTTTCTGGCACATGGACTTTCCACCATAGCCGGCACGATTCCATCATAAACCATTTTCTCATCCGCATATACGGTTACTTCTTTACCATGGGAAAGATCAATCGTTGCATTTCCGGTATTCACCAGGGTTGGAACGCCGAATTCACGGGCAACCGAAGAAAAATGCCCGGCCTTGCTTCCAATATCAGTAACCACCGCGTTAAGCTTGTCAATAACCTTGACATAGTCGGGTGATGCGTTTCTGGCCACCAGTACAGCGCCTTGCGGGATCTTTTCAAGGTCTGATTCCCGTTCGGCGTTGAAAACTTTTCCTGCCCCGATCCCGGAGCAGGCCATCTCACCACCGGAGATCAAAACGGGATGCGTCACATCTTTAAAGTGGCAGTGCCTTATTTTTTCGTGGATTTCTTCTTTTTTAAGCGGCCTTGATTGAAGAAGGTAAAATCGCCCTTGCCCGTCCCTGCACCATTCAATGTCTTGTGCATCTTTGAAAAAACTTTCAAGTTTCATGCCCCATACGGCCAGTTTCAGGGCGTCTTGATCTTCAAGCGAATGCCGGGTTTGTTTTTTTTCAGGCACAGGAACAATCCCTGTCCCTCTATTTTTGGAAAACCCCGTCTGTGTTGTCTGAATTCTGGTTTGTTTTTTGATGATTCGTGGAGTTTGATCTTTTTGCAAGCTGATAGAGATAGTGTCAGAGGACTGCTCTCCGTCGACCAGGGATTCTCCCAGTCCCCAGACAGAATAAATCTGCATACGGCCCGCATGTACGTTTTCAAGGTCCCGTGTATAAATGATCCCGCTTGCCTCGGCATTGATCATTTCAAGGGCCAGAACGGCCATGGGCGTTTCAATATCCGACAGACCGTAGCTGATTCTGTAAAACAGGGCACTGGCGGAATATTTACTAGCAATGACGGCTTTGTAAGCATTTAAAACGCCATCTTTACCGACATTTAAAACGGTCCGGTATTGTCCGGCAAATGATGACTGGGAATCTTCGGCCACTGCGCTGCTGCGCAATGCAAGCCGGATATCATGTTCTTTGTCCCAATTAATGGCGCCCAATGTTTGAAAAATTGATTCTTCAATGTCCGGGGGAACCGGGCTGCGCATGATTTTTTCAGTCAGCTGAGCGGCCGCGTTATCTATAGTGGCAATGGCGTTGACATCAATCGTGACCAGTATGTCATCAATAAATTTCCTGAGGTTGTTAAATTCAATAAAATAATAAAATGCATGAGTAGTGATGACAAAGCCCCTGGGGATGCGAAGATGAAGCTGTTGACCGGCCATGGCAAGATTTTGTGTCTTGTTTCCGGTCATTAACGCATTATCGAACGGAATTTCGTTTAAAGGGAGTGTAAAAGGAGGAGAAAATGTGAACACCGGCGGGGCCAGCATAAATTTTATATAAAAGTCGAATTTTTTAAAATAGTCTTTTAAATCAAGGTAACGGGAAGGGCTCATTCTCCCCAGATCTTCGATGATGCTGGCAACACATTTTGCAAACGCCTCATACTTGTTTTCAATGACTTTAAAGTCGACTTTGGTATTGTGATGATAAATTTCTTCTAATTCCGCCATTAACTCGTGGGCCTTTTTGTCCGCATTCAGCAGGGACTTGAACGCCTCATATTTTCCCCGGAGAACGGTTCCCGGTGAAAATACCTGGTAGGTCCAGTGTTTAAAAAGATTGGTTAAATGCATGACGGCTTAACCCTCATTTCATTAAAAATAAGGTGTGTAAAAAGCAAACAAACTTTTAAATCAATGAATCATCAATATCGGTTCATACGTTATCTAAAAAGATGAACGTCCAACATCGAACGTCCAACTTCCAAGAAGGAATTCTATCAATTTTTTATGTTTTTCTCAGAAGTTTTAAAACGGATCGTAAGAACTTTGATTCATTTTTCTATTTTACTTTTTGTATTATAAA
>CAZQLG010000431.1:0-2644 GCA_964594105.1 uncultured Desulfococcus sp.
ATTGTTCCCATCCAGAATACGCCAGGCCCGGCACAGGTTCGTGATATTAATTCCTATTCCATCAGCAGCCAGGTTGTCCAGGCAGGAGGTATGCCGTTAAGTTTCGGCATCATCAAAGACAATTACGATGCCTTGCTTGAAACCTGCAGGCACGCCCTACAGAAGACGGATATGCTCATCATATCCGGCGGCAGTTCCGTGGGCACCCGGGATTTGACCATCGAGGTTTTAGAATCTTTAAGTGATGCGAAAATCCTTGTGCACGGAATTCCCATCAGCCCGGGAAAACCAACGATTCTTGCCCGGGCAGATAAAAAACCGATATGGGGACTTCCCGGTCATGTCACTTCCGCCATGGTTGTATTCGATCGGGTGGTTCGGCCCTTTATCGCGCACGCGGCCGGAATAAACACTGAAAGCAAACAACACGTGCGGCTTATTGCGGCTAAAATTTCCAGAAACGTTGCATCCACCCAGGGACGCACGGATTTTATCCGGGTGAGGCTGAAACAATCAGATGACGGACTGTTGGCGGAACCCGTGCTTGGAAAATCCGGGCTGATCAATACGATGCTCCAGGCAAACGGCCTGGTTGAAGTTGATATGAATACTGAAGGCTTGGATAAAGGTGCTGACGTTTTGGTAATCCCTTTATAACATAAATTACAAAACCAATATCTACGGAAAAACATGACTGATAAACGAAATATTTACCTGAAAATGAAAACATTGGAAGAAGCTAAAAACATTCTTTTTGAGGCATTCCCGAAATTTGGGCTTTCTTCTGAGAATATTGATGTAACAGATGCGGTCAACCGGGTGCTGTCTGAACCGGTCTATGCTGCCATGTCATCTCCGAATTATCATGCTGCTGCCATGGACGGCATTGCCGTTGCCGCAGAAGCAACATTTGGCGCGGCTGAAACTGATCCGAAAACACTTTTCATCGGCAAAGACGCGCATTATGTTAATACCGGCCATGTGATGCCGGAAAATACCAATGCCGTCATTATGATTGAAAATATCCATGTACCGGACGAACAACAACCGGACAAACAACAAATAGACGAGCAGCAGGTGGAAATCATTGCCCCGGCCTTTCCGTGGCAGAATGTCCGCCGGATGGGCGAAGATATTGTTGCCACAGAACTGGTATTTGCCCATAACCACAGGGTCACCCCATACTGTCTTGGCGCGCTGATCGCAGCTGGTATTTTTCGTGTCAATGTCTACAAAAAACCCGGCGTGTTTATCCAGCCCACCGGTTCAGAACTGGTGGATCACCGCAAAATAACTCAAAATGAACTCCCCCCCGGCCAGGTGATAGATTCCAACTCGCACATGCTGGGAAAGCTGGTGGATGCGTGTGGCGGATTTTATTTTAAAAACACAATTGTTGAAGATAAATTTGAACTGATCGCCAAACCCATACAAGACGCTGCAGACGGTGATTACGATATGATTTTTATCAGTGGCGGGTCTTCAGCCGGATCTAAAGATTTTACCAGAGAAATCATTTCAAAATTAGGAGAAGTGCTGATTCACGGGGTGACCATGATGCCTGGCAAACCCGTTATTGCAGGTAGAATCAATGGAAAACCGATTTTCGGGATTCCTGGATATCCGGTTTCGGCAATTATCGCATTTGAACAACTGGTCCATCCCCTTATCAACCGGATGCTTCATCAGCCGGACATTCCGGACCATGAAATTCAGGTAATGCCCACTAAAAAAATCCCATCAAAACTCGGACTTGAAGAATTTTTAAGGGTGAAACTGGGAAATGTGGGCGGACAAATTGTGGCAACTCCCCTTCCCCGGGGTGCCGGGTGCATCACCAGCTTCACTGAAGCCGACGGTATTATCCGAATCCCAAATCATATCGAAGGGCTCGCTGAAAACAAACCAGCCACCGCTACCCTGCTCCGGCCGCTGCCTGAAATCAATAATACGATTGTGGCCGTGGGAAGCCATGACAATACCATGGATGTGCTGGCAGATCTGCTCCGAGGCGCAAGCAGCAGTGTGTCGCTGTCTTCCAGTCATGTGGGAAGCATGGGCGGTCTTATGGCAATCAAAAAAGGATTGACCCATATCGCCGGCACCCACCTTTTAAACCCGGATGACGGCAGCTACAATGTTTCGTATATTCAAAAATATCTGCCCGATACCCCTGTCAAACTGGTTCACCTGGTTCAACGGGAACAGGGGCTCATCATCCGGCCCGGCAATCCGAAAAGCATAAAAGGCATAGAAGATTTAAACCGCAAAGGCATTTCCTTTATCAACCGCCAGAACGGTTCCGGCACCCGGATTCTTCTGGATTTCAAACTCAGTCAACTGGGCCTGAATCCGGCAGATATTTCCGGCTATTCAAATGAAGAATTTACCCATATGGCGGTTGCCGTCGCTGTTCTGGGCGGAAGTGCTGATGCCGGATTAGGCATCTATGCTGCGGCAAAAGCATTGAATCTTGATTTTATTCCAGTGGTAACCGAGTCATATGATCTTTTGATACCGGCTGATGTATTTGATACAAAAAATATTCAGCTTTTGTTGGAAATAATTCGCTCGAATGCATTTAAAACAAAAGTCACCGCACTTGGCGGATACCATACCCAAAACACCGGTGAAATTATCTGGA
>CAZQLG010000432.1:0-2642 GCA_964594105.1 uncultured Desulfococcus sp.
ATTGGTGCCCCCGGCAAGAATCGAACTTGCGGCGCATGGATTAGGAATCCAATGCTCTATCCACTGAGCTACGGGGGCGGAGATTATTCTACATATAATTGTTGGCCAGGATGAATGGTGCTGGATTTTTTAAGATTATTGAGGCGCAACAATTGGCTCAGGTTCATGTTATGCTTATTGGCAATTTTAGAGGGGGAATCGCCGCGTTTAACCTTGTACAGTGCCAAGCCGTGGTGGGGTCCCGTGGGGATTTTTAATATTTGTCCGATGTCAAGGTTGACGGTTTTTAACTGATTAAATTCCTGTATTTTTTTTGTCGTGGTATCATACCGTTTGGCCAAAGTCCAGAGAGAGTCCCCCCGACGAACATAATAGGTGATGATTTTTGATTTTTCGCTGCTGAAGATTTTCCCTGATTGTGGGATTTTAAGTATTTTTCCGGCTGCGATGTAATTTTTTCGGTAAATATTATTATACCGCGCAATGGTGTTAATATTTGTATTATAGCGTCGTGCGATGGTTGAAAGTGTCTCGCCAGGTCTGACACGGTGATATGAAAGTCCCGGATGAGTTTGTGCATATTCCGGAATGTCCTCAATTTTTGCGATGAGTGTTTCCTTCATACCCACGGGAATTTTTAACGGGTATTCTTCCGGTGGCAGCAGTTTATAGCGGAGTTCCGGATTCAGGTTTGCCAGGTCATTTTCCTGAAGATGAATTGTTTCGGAAATATCTTTTAAATATGCCTGTTTTGAAATTTTCTGGATGTCAAATTGTATCGGCTGATCGACAACAAGATTTTGCATTCCATATTTTTCCATGTTGTTGATAATATGGAGGGTAGCCATAAATTTAGGGACATACCGGGCGGTTTCACGGGGCAGGCGCTGGTATAAGTCCCAGAAGTCGTCAAGGTAGCTGACATTTTGTTTTCTGATAGTGCGGAGAACCCGGCCTTCACCACAATTGTATGCCGCAAGTACCGTTGGCCAGTCCCCGAATATTTCATGCAGTTCCTTGAGGTATGCAATGGCGGCGTGGGTGGATTTATATGGATCCAGCCGTTCATCAATATACAGGTTTCTTTTAAGGCCGAATTTATGTCCGGTAGAGGAGATAAATTGCCATAGGCCCAGCGCCCGGGCGCTTGACATTGCTTTGACTTTAAAACCGCTTTCAATTAATGGCAGCCATGACAGCTCTTCAGGTAGTCCTGCTTTTCTCAGTTCATTAACAATATATTGGCGGTATCTGCCAGAGCGTTTATAGGACCCCTCAAAAAAAGAACGACATCTGCTTTTGGTAAACAGATCAATCTCTTTCTGAACATGCGTATTCATGACCAGGGGAATTGCATTATGATTGCCTTTAGCAGTGATGTGGCGTGACGTATAAATTTCAAGTATCCGTTTTGAAATCATGAATCGCAAATCATCTTTCTGCTGAATTAATTTCGGTTGATCAAATGCATCGACTTCTGTAATGAGCGCATACGCCTGATCCAATGCCTGAAGCGCATTCTCCAGTTTTCCCTGTTGCCAGAAGTCCTGAGATGCCTGATAAAAATCAAGGGCTTCGTCAAGTTTGGCTTGAATTACGGCATTCATAGAATTGTTTTCAGGTGTTTCAAGCCCTGTATCGCTGATTTCATTTTCCAATGGAATCAGGGGGAGATACGCAATGTTGTTGGTCTCATCAGCCCCAATGCATATGGGGGGATCAGAGTTATTGGTATCCATTATATATGGGGGCTCTGGATTGAAATTCGAATCAGTGATAGTTTTAGAAGCGTTAATTGATTTAACAGATTCAAGGGGCTTCTGTTTGGACAGCTCTGCGCAACCATATAAAGAAAAAGGGACGACAAAAAATATAATGAGTATGTACAGTCTGCTTTTATTCAATAAAAACTGTGTCATAATTTAATTATGCCTTAATATTCAGAAGGATAAATGATATTGTGTTCAGATAATGTAATGGATTATGCCATGAAAGTCCTGCGGGCAATAATGTCCGTTGATGCATGTCAAAATTAGTAAATTAGATTCTAATTAGAGGATGAAGGGGTGAGTGTCAAGAATTTATGAATTACGGGTCGATTCCAAGATTGCCCTCAGAGCATTTTATCGCTTCAGTCGATTGCTGTTTTCTAATTAAATAATAAGGTTATTCGGAGGGTTGGAATGATGACAGTCAGTGGTTAAATGAAAATGGCGATATTTGTAAAAACAATGCTTGCATAAATATTTATTATATGCCATTTGGGGTGATCTTTTAATACATATTTTTAAGCGGTTTGTCAAAAGCCGGGCTCGGCAAAAGCGGTATTTATAAAAATATTTCAATGGAACGTAATTATAAAATTGACAAATCAATAATAAATTTGTTATTTACTTATTTTTTAAAAAAGTGCCCAATAAATAATTTTTTGACTTGCAATATATAATAATTGGTGTTAGGAAGACGGGTTACTTTAAATATGGTATAATCATTTTTACAGTATGATCCCGTTTTAAGTATTTGTATATAATATAAAGCTGAACGCAGTGTGTCAGCGGAGACTGTCAACACCCCGGCTTTTATGAAAAGTGCCAGCGTAGCTCAGTTGGTAGAGCTACTGATTTGTAATCAGTGGGTCGGGG
>CAZQLG010000433.1:0-2640 GCA_964594105.1 uncultured Desulfococcus sp.
TTCCCCATGAGTACCCAGGCATACACGTCAATCTCAAAACGCACTGCCATTTCGCCGATCAAATCGATAAACAGCAGCCTGTCCCGATCATCCACAAAAATATCCTGCCGGGCATTGCCCCGTGCCAGCACATGATACAATGCCCCGTCACATTCTATCCTTCATGCTCTGCTCATGAGTATTGGTTATATCATTTCAATTGGCATGTCACCTAATGATATAATTCAAGATGTGACACCAATTTTCACCAATTTTCTTTAAACAATGGTCTCAGAAGGCTTCAAATCAATAAAAATATATTCAACCACAAAAATATTGTTTTATTGAAGTAGGTTACATGAAATCAGTCCCATTTTTGCCATTCTGAATTTTACAGCCATCAGCAGGCATCCTAATCCATATTTGACGCTACGTGAAAAATTAATTGAAGAAGCTTCTTCAAAATAAAGCGTCGGGCAGCTGACCTCGGCAATCGTATAACCGGCCCATAAAATTTGAACCAGCATTTGATTATCAAAAACAAAATCATCAGAGTTGCCGTTCAGGTTAATCTTTTCAAGCAGCTCACGTGAAAAAGCACGGTATCCTGTATGGTATTCAGATAATTTTGCGCCGGTCAGGATATTTTCGACCAATGTGAGAAATCGGTTGGCAACATATTTCCATTTCGGCATCCCGCCTTTTAATGCATACCCTCCTAATATCCGGGATCCTAAAACACATGAATATAAATCATTGCCGATCATTGATGCCATTGCCGGGATTAATTTTGGCGTGTACTGATAATCCGGGTGCACCATAATAATGATGTCGCCACTCTGCTCTATGGCAAGCCGGTAACATGTTTTCTGGTTGGCACCATACCCTTTGTTTTTGGGGTGGGTATGAACAATTGTATTGGGCAGTGTTCCGGCAATTCTTGTTGTTTCATCGCTGCTGGCATCATCTACCACGATGACCAGATCTACGATTTTTTGTGCCATCACTTCATCATAGGTTCGTTTTAAAGTCGCTGCTGCATTGTATGCAGGCATAATTACGATAACTTTTTTGTCATTAAACATGCTTGGCTCCTCAAGAGAGTATTAAATGGTGTCAGCCGGTGGCCACAGTTTGAATTCTGAAATCTTATAAAATAAACCATAGGATACAGTCAAGATTGATTTGTAAATCAATTATATGATTAATGGTTTACAGTATTTCCTGAAGTAAACTATTTTAAATAGAGTCATTAAAAAATAGGAAAGTGAGGTAGCAACAGCTGCGCCGATAAATCCAATATGGCTGACCAGAAAATAATCCAGTGTTAAATTAACGACGACAGCAAAAACTGTGATTGACTGGATTACATGAAATTTTTTTAAGCTGGTAAAAATCGAGTCATAAAACTTGCTGAATAAGGAACAAACAGCTCCGGCCAGAAGTATTCTGAAAACGAGCACGGAATCCTGATACTGCCCCTTGTAAATCAGCTCAACAACATGTGGCATGGCCAGAAATAAACATCCGGCAAAGAGTATGCCCGTTAAAAAAAGTTTAATCCTTATATTTGGCAGATAATTTTTAATTTTATCGTTAATGTTTTGCGCGATAAAAGGAAGGAAATAGCCTGTGAAAAACTGGGGTCACATCTTGATTTATAATATTATTCTGTTCAACATTTTTTCCAGCTCATTATCTTCCGGCAATTTCTTCCTGAAAGATGAAACAGTTCGACTCACTGAAGAATAGCTAACTTCAAACAGGTTGCCAATTTCTTCGTTTGTATATACGCCAAGTTGCCAGAAAAAATACATCAATAAATCCCTGTTGATTTTGGCTGATCCGAATACCCTTTTTGAACCGATAACTTCATCCGGTTTACAGTCAAGCGCAGCAGCGGCTTTTTTCAGTAAGATGTGGGGATCTGAAGCACGGATGGTATCGCGTTGTTGAGGTTGCTCCTTATGCGGTGTGTCGGGCAAATATTTTTTTTAATAATACGTATATATTCAGCCATATATTGCACTCAGTCTTGTAGGTCAAACCCCTATAAATAAAATCTCCTGCCCCGCATGGCATTTGCAACCAAAGATAAACCGGCCAACACTGCATGAGGGCACATACTTTGATATTGACACTTAAACGATTGTTAACATAATATTATTATAAATATTGAAGACTTAAACATTATGAGCACTTACACATCAATAAAAAACAGGCTCCGCCACACTGTCCGGCTTGACCGGGCTGTACGGTTCGTCTGGCAGGCCGGGCCGGGCTGGTTTATCTGTTCATCAGTTTTAGTCGCACTGCAAGGGGTGTTGCCACTAGTTGCCATTTATCTGATAAAGTTGATCGTAGATTCCGTTACCGCTTCCATTGGCGCACAGGACGCTACGGCAGCGCTTCGCGAAGTACTTTTCTTTATTGCGCTTGCCGGTGGCGTGGCTATATTTCAGGTTTTTGTGCAGGCCCTGTCCAATATGGTCCAGGAAGGACTGACTCTGACTATCAGTGACCGAATGTATGATGTCCTGCATGCCAAATCCATGGCGGTTGACCTGGACTATTATGAAAACCCAAAATATTTCGACACCCTTCATCAGGCCCAGCGGGAAGGCCCTTTCCGTCCCACAGGGATTGTCAATACATTGATGC
>CAZQLG010000434.1:0-2640 GCA_964594105.1 uncultured Desulfococcus sp.
CCATCAAAATTTTGTGAAACAGACCATGTCTCTGCTTTTCGTTTGATGCCGGTTTGAAAATCATCCTCATTGATTGGTGCAAATGACTTGTCCCCGAGTTTTGCGTCCACGGAAGATGTCAGCCGTTTGAAATCTTTATTGTAGACTTCAACAACATTTAAATTAAATGCCCGCTGCACCACCTGGGTATAGTTTGCCAGTTCCTTTTTGTTTTTAACGGTAAGCAGGTTGCGGGTGGTGATCTGGTAGGCGGCTTTGTCCAGAAAGAAGGTATTGTTCTCTTCCACGAGTTTGTAAATATTTCGGCCCACAGCCAGTGAATTGTTCAGCGATTGGTCAATGGGAATTTGAAACCAGAATTCGATGCTGGATGTAATGAAATGAAGGGAAAAAAAGAAAAGAACAGTGGACGGCAACAGCGTCAGGGCAATGAATGTGGCCACGAGTTTTGTCCGAAGCTTGCTTCCCTCGACTTTCTTACGCCGTTCATAAATCAGTTTAATCAGGTTCCTGAATACCAGGAAAATGAGCAGGACTACCAGCAACATATTGATATTGATCAGGATAAACATCAATACCATATTTGATACCGGGATATCGCTATTAAAATGCAGGGCCTTGACGGTAAAAACCGATAGAAGTGTTACGATGGCAACGACTACGCCAATAATAATGAAATCACGTTTTCGGCGTCTGCGGTTTTCCTGAGCATTTTTTGGGGAAGGGCTTTTATACCGGTTTTTCCGCATGGCGGAAACTGCTTTAAAGCTCTGAGTGTTTGAAAGGCGTTTAGTAAACGAATTCATAAGAGTGCCATTCGGTTTCAAAGTCCCACAGGGAAGCAAAAAATAAAATATAATTAAGGATGAACGGCAGTTTGACTTTATCCAGTTCCGCCTTGGCAATTATCTGGTATCGATATCCTTTTTTCATCTTTTTTAAAGGAATTATCTTCAGGCCATTGATTTCAGACATCATTTTTTTCGCTTCATCAAATGATTCTGCGATCACCGGTTTATTGTCCTGCCAGGATTTTTTAATGATATAATGATTTTTCAAGTTATGATATTTCAGCGTATGGGTCACCCTCCGTTCAACGATTTGTTCATCCGCCCAAAGGGTCCGCTCACGGCTTAAGTGAATAAAAAAAGAGAAAGTTGCCGGAATGCCATTTAATACCGCTTCTTCCAGTTTTTCATTAAACGCGCCTTCGACTTTAAGAGACAGCAGTAGATCATCGGTGGTGTCGGTCACTTGGATACCGCTCAGCTGCACATCGATGGCAAAAGCCAATGATGGTAACAGCAGGGTCAAGCATAAAATAAAAAGGTAAATTTTAATATGCTTTTGCATATTTATCCTTATATGGTGTCTGTCACAATTGTTTAAAATCAGCTCAATGTATCCGGTTATTCAAGTGTCCTTTGATTTTGGGCTTCAAATGCTTCCAGCGTCATGGTTTCCCATGCTGATTTTTGTTTAAAGAATTCTTTTAAGAATTCATGGTTGAACAGATGACCGGATTTATACAATACGGCATGCCCAATGATCGGCATTCCTAAAAGCGAGAAGTCGCCGATGCAGTCAAGAATTTTATGACGCACAAATTCATCCGCAAACCGGAGTCCCTCCTCATTCATTACACCGTCTTTATCGATAACCACGACATTGTCAAGGGACCCGCCTTTTGCCAGACCATAGAATTTTAAGTATTCCACCTCATGCAGAAAACCAAACGTCCGGGCTTGGGCTATTTCTTCTTCAAAACTTTTTTCTGTTAAATCAATTGCGAAGGTCTGGTTTCCGATGGCCGGATGATCAAATTCAATGGTGCAGGTGATCTTAAAGTTCCGGGCCGGGTACAGCGTGACGGATTTTCCGTCTTTTTCCAGTGCAATGGGTTTTTTAATGACAAAATATATTCTCGGCGCATCCTGGGAGACAACGCCGGCGGCTTTAATTTTTTGGGTGAACAGGGCGGCACTGCCGTCCATGATCGGGGTTTCATGGCCATCAATGTCAATCACCACATTGTCGATGGAAAGTCCCGCAAGGCAGGCCATGACATGCTCGATGGTGGATACAATACAGCCGTCCTCATTTTCTCCTATGACGGTGGCAAGGCTGGTGTCGACCACCCGGTTAAAATGGGCTTTTATCATGGGTTGTGCCGGAAGATCGACACGTTTGAAATTAATACCGTAGTTGGGGGGGGCGGGATGGATCGTTAGATTGACCTGCTTCCCTGAATGGACCCCCACGCCGGTAAAATGTGCCGGTTTTTTTAAAGTTCGCTGATTGTATGCCATAACCATATTGGGTAGTATTGTCCTTATTATTTTATTGTACAAAATTTTTATTACAATATATTAAGTTATCACCGGCTTCAATGCTTTCAGTCAATTTTATCTGTTGCATGAAAAGAAATAAATATACAGTCCTGTGCCCGGAATGATTATAATCACTTATATTAATCAATATATATAGCCGATCAGATCAAAAAATGCAATCCGCATATGATATTTGATTCTGAGAGTATATTTATACGTTGTTCTCTTAAACCGGCTTTGTTATATTTGACAAACTCGTAAAAAGTCGGATTTCGATGGCAAAGAAAAAAGCGCCACCAAATCATAAGAT
>CAZQLG010000435.1:0-2624 GCA_964594105.1 uncultured Desulfococcus sp.
ATGGCGGGTGCATCTCCTTCCTTTGCTTTTGCTTCGCGAAGGATACGAAGATCTTCATAATTATCCAATTCTTCCTGAATTTTTAAAAAATCCTCATAAGGAAGAATTACAAATTCTTTTTTCCCTTTTTTTTCAATTATTTGAGGATTAATATCCATAAAATTATACCTCCATTATTTATATGCATTTTTCCGATGTCGAATTCGATAAATGGTTATTTTGTTTTGCTCAACTTCGAAAAGAATTCTATAATCACCTATTCTTAATCGATACTCAGGAGAAAAATTCGTCAATTGCCTGACATCGCCCTTTAAATTATATATCATTTCTTCGATATTAGCAAAAATACGTTTTAGCTCCTGACTTAGGTATCTTTTTACAGTCCTTCAGTGATTTAGGCTTAAACTCAACTTCATATTTCATAAGGCAACCATTTATTATCAATAATTCCCAACAAAAGGCACAAACCCGTCACCCCGACGAAGGCCGGGGTCCAAAACATTTTGGAAATACTGGATTCCGGCTTTCGCCGGAATGACGACCGGGCTGTTTTTCGACTTTTTACGAGTGCATCAATTCTCATATATAAAGTTCTATCTGCGTTCATCTGCGTATGTCTGCGGCTATTTATTGTTTTTTTATACTGTCTGCGGCTAATTTTTCTTCATAATCCGATTGACTCTATCCAGAAGCACATGCGCTGCCGCATCCTTATCCATACCGGCAGTTCCTCGACACTCCCATCCTTAAAAAACAGATTTATTTTATTGGTATCCGCATTAAACCCGGATGACGGATCATTGACAAGATTACCCGCAATCATATCCAGATTTTTTCTGTTGAGTTTTTCAACCGCATTTTCAGATGGCGTATAACCTGAAACAACCGAGGCTGAATGATTGAATAATTTTTTAAATCACGAATGGATTTATTACAAATTTATGAATACGATTTAAACATTTCTAAAATTTCTAAATATCCTTTTTTTTGGGCGACACTGAGGGGGGAGTCACCATGCGAATTTTCAATATTAATGTTTGCACCACTTTTCAGTAACAAACTGACAAGCGGTATATTATTCCTGTATACAGCTTTTAAAAGCGCTGTCTCGCCAAAGGCATTCGCTTCATTAACATTTGCACCGCTGGATATTAATAATTCGGAAATTGGAACATTCTCAGCAGATACAGCATAAATTAACGACGTCCACCCATCATTATTTGATCGATTGACTTCAGCGCCACTTTCGATTAAGAGTTTAGCATATTCAAAATTACCATTTCCACATACAGAGGTCAACACAGTCTGACCGTATTGATCCACCAAGTTGACATCCGCACCTGCATCTATATATAATTGAATTAATTCCCCGTAAATGCTTTCGGCAACCTTAAACGCTATGTTGATTTTTTTTTCGGTATCAGGCCTGAGAGGGATTGATTTATCTTTAAATATAGTCGATATACGAGTATTTTGACGACAAATCATCATAATAACAGACTGAGATTGTCTATCTGTCTCATTAACATCCACTCCATTATCGAGAAACGTTTTTGCAGTTGAAAGATAGTCTTCCTTTAATTGCTCAGCAACTGAATTAAATTTATCTTCTGATATATCAATTGATAACGTGCTATTATCCAAAAGATCTATGATCTCATCCATTTGACGACTTGTAAGATGCTCCGGATTAACACTCTCCAAAGCCTTCAACAAATCGTTCAGGTTATAAGTTATTAATAGATTTCCTGTGTCGGAATTCTCATCAGAAAACTCATTCATCTTCTTCTCAACGCGTTCATAAATATTATTCATAATTGAACCATATTTTGCGCTGGCAAATACCAGAAATCCATCTTCTTTGCTATCATTTTTTATATGTATATCCGCCCCATTCTCAATCAACACCATTAACATTTCATGGTTTGCTTTCACCGCAGCCATATGCAATGCCGTGTCACCATTTGCATTAACTGCATTAAGGTCAGCGCCATTTTCAATAAGGATACTGGCCACATCATTATATCCCTTTTTAACTGCCAGAAACAGCGGCGAAGTTCCATCTGCGCTTGAATCGTTAATTGGCGCTTTATGATTAATCAATAATTGAACCGATTTTTTATTATCTTTATTAATCGCAAAAAAAAGTGCTGAAAAACCTTTATAATTAGTCAGGGCTATATCAGCACCATTATCGATTAAGAAACTTACCACATCTTCATTCCCATCAGAAGCTGCTGCCATCAATGCAGTCATGCCCGATTTGTTCAATAAATTAACATCCGCCCCATTATCCACAAACAGTTTTACCATTTCCAGATTACCGTTTGATGAAGCCTCCAACAATGCAAACCGCTGATCTTCACTCACACTATTGACAGCCGCATTTTCACTTAATAATTCTGTCGCCGCTATCATATCCCCATTTTGCGCCGCTGTTAATAAAGGATATCTGTCTTGTATCCCAAGCATTTCACATGCGGGTTGAGACATTATAATTAATAATAGAAAAAAAATCCTAATCATGAAAATATTTTTTCTCGAACCTTCTAAAAGATAAACCACGTGTGCCCTCCTAAGAATTAAAACAATCAGAACTATTCAAAATAATTAAGCTTATTTTT
>CAZQLG010000436.1:0-2617 GCA_964594105.1 uncultured Desulfococcus sp.
AATTTACGGGAGCAGCCCCATATCTATGCAGAGAAAACCAATTCATAAGGTAATTGCCCAATTAATCAAAAAGACCGCCACTTTCAGGATTGTTTTACCTGTTGTATTGGTATTTGTTTTGTTTTCGCTGAGTGTTTTTCTCTTTTTTATCCCTTCTTTGGAAAAACACATGATGGTGCAGAAACGGGAAATGATTCGAGAACTCACGGACAGCACCTGTAGTCTGCTGGTGGAGTATCAGCAAAGAGTTGAATTCGGTGAATTGACCCCTGTAGATGCCCGGGCCCGGGCCTCAAAACGAATCCAAGGATTGCGTTTCGGCCCTGAAGGAAAAGATTACTTCTGGATTAATGATTTACAACCCAAGATGATCATGCATCCATACCGCTCCGATCTCAATGGAAAGGATTTAGCAGATTTAACGGATCCCAATGGGAAACATCTGTTTCAGGAATTTGTTAAAACCGTTCGCGCACATGGGGCCGGTTTTGTGGATTATATGTGGCAGTGGAATGATGATCCCCAACGGATTGTCCCAAAGATCTCCTATGTAAAGCTTTTTAAGCCGTGGGGGTGGGTCCTTGGGACCGGTATATATATTGATGATGTGGCTTCAGAGATCGCATTTATTAAAAAAGACCTTTTTAAAATTTTTACAGGTATCCTGGCCGTTATTCTGGCCTTGTTGGGTTACATCATCCGGCAGACACTTAATATTGAGAAACGGCGCAGACAGGCAATAGATGCGGTGCAGCAGAGTGAAGGCATTTTGCAAACCATTATCGCACACTGCAATGAGATGTTTTATCTTCATGACACGGATCATAAACTGAGTTACGTCAGCCTGAATTCAAAAGATATCCTGGGTTATTTTCCGGAAGAAATGATGATCAAATGGACGGATTTGGCAACAGACAACCCGGTGAATCAAAAGGGATTTGAAATTACGGAAAAAGCCATCAAAACCGGTAAAAAGCAGCCGCCCTATCTGCTGGAAGTCAAGAAAAAGAGCGGTGGGTTGATATGGATAGAAGTTGATGAATCGCCGGTTCAGGACAAAACCGGAACGGTCGTGGCCATCACCGGTGCCCTAAGAGATGTGACAAAACAAAAACAAATGGAGGAAAGGGTTTTAAAATCTGAAAAGAGTTTTCGAGACCTGTTTAATTCTATCAATGATTTTGTTTACACCCATGATCTTGATGGCCGGTTTATTTCCGTTAATCCGGCCATGTGCGAAGCGTTTGGCTATGAGAAGGACGAGATAATTGGAAAACGTCCGTCGGATTTTATGAAATCCGAATTAAGGGATTTGTTTGATAAGGAATATCTTAAATCAGTAAAAAATAAAATCGGGCATGGGGGGGTATCAATCTATCTGGCCAAAGATGGCCGCAAAATTTATCTCGAATATCTCAGTTCTTTGACCCGGCCAGAAAATGGGGAGCCATATATCAGCGGGATAGGAAGAGACGTGACACAGCGTGTATTGGCCGAGCGCCAGGTCAAAATGCTTCAGGAAGAAATCATCCAGTCACGCAAAATGGAAGCCATCGGCACATTGACCGGCGGTATTGCCCATGATTTCAATAATATCATGAGTATTATTATCGGCAACGCGGAACTGGCGATCGATAATGTGCCGAAATGGAATCCCGCTTACTTCAATATTGAGGAGATTCGATCGGCCGGTATGCGGGCTGCGGGAATCGTCAAACAGCTCCTTTCCTTCACCCGTAAAACCAACCAGGAATTAAAGCCCATAGAAATTGTTTCGATTATTAAAGATACGCTTAAATTTTTACGATCAACGATTCCAAGCACGATCGATATACGTCAAGATATCAACGTTGCGGAAGCCGTCATTCTTGCCGATCCCATTCAGATCAATCAGGTTGTGATGAATCTCTGCATCAACGCTTCCCAGGCCATGGAACAAACCGGCGGGCACCTTACAATTATTGTGGAAAAGGTTGTTTTGAAGGAGGGGGCATTGGGTCGCAGCGCTGATTCGCCTGTGGGGAATTATATCAAGGTATCCGTCAGTGACACGGGTCCGGGCATTGATCATAAAATTATCGACCGGATTTTTGACCCCTATTTTACAACCAAAGAGGTCGGAAAAGGTTCGGGGATGGGGCTGTCGGTGGTCCATGGCATTGTTAAAAATTCCGGTGGTGATATTGCCGTTGAGAGTGGCCCCGGAAAAGGCGCCACCTTTCGTATTCTTTTTCCCTTGGTGGATGAAAAACCAGAGACAGCGGCTGAAATTATCGATGCATTTCCTGTGGGTAATGAACGCATTCTCTTTGTGGATGATGAGGAGTCCATTGTCTTTATGACCCAGGAAATGCTGGCACATTTAGGGTATCAGGTGAAAGCTGAAGTGAACCCGATAGAGGCATTGGCGATTTTTCAGTTAAAACCTGACGCGTTTGATCTGGTCATCACGGACATGACCATGCCGCAGATGACCGGTGTTGTGTTTTCCGAAAAGTTGCTGGCAATTCGTAAAAATATTCCGATTATTATCTGTACCGGGCATAGTGCGTTTGTTGATGAAGAAAATGCGAAAGAACTGGGTTTGGCGGCCTATCTCATGAAGCCGGTCAATATG
>CAZQLG010000437.1:0-2616 GCA_964594105.1 uncultured Desulfococcus sp.
CCCTTTGCAAATCTATCGGCGGATTGTTTTGCCAAGTCTTCAGCAGCCTTCAGGGTGATCTTGCCATATTGTCCCAGGGAAACCCGGCGCTGTTTTCTGTTCACACGACTTTCATAAACAAAAACTTTCCGGCCAGTCGGATTAATCCGCACCCGTAACCCCGGCATTGAATCATCAGAAACATAATAGGCTTTTTCAGCCGGTTTCAATTTGTCTATGATCTTGTGTGTCAATTTCATGGCTTAACCCCTGTTTATTTTGCTTCATATTTGCTTCACTCAACCTCAAAAACACTAAAATGAATTAAAACGAATTCAAATCAAATATGAAGCAAAATAACTATTAAGTCAATGGTTTTTTCATTTTTATGAATGATAACAGAACCATGAAAAGGGGGTCTTTTAGAATTCCTAATCCATGCGCCGCAAGTTCGATTCTTGCCGGGGGCACCAATTAAATCAATAAGTTATAACGATTTTTGAAGCTTATTTTTAAGGCATTTTTAAAAAAGTACCCGTATGGTACCCAAAATAACCAATTTCTTTTTTACCTTTAAAATACATTTCATCCTTTATAAATAGAACCGCCTAAGAACAAAAAAAACCGGATCAACTTTTTCAGTCAACCCGGTTTTAAATTCTGATATTATTTTTTATATCCCCAAAAGTAAAAAAAATTACAGCTTTTTCCAATAATCCAAACAACAATTTGGATATTTCTATTCACACAACATCTTGTGCCGATCACGATAATAGAAAAACAAGAATCGGTACGTAAAGTTATCGACAGTCTTCACTGCTGAAAAATTTCGCACTAGTGCCAAAACATAGACACAGTGCTTTTCTTCAAATTTTTCGAGGACATCAAGCCTGCTCTATTACAGCGTTTTCAACAGCCTCCTCGCTTTTATCATTAATAGGCAGGAAAGTTTTGAAAAGGGCTATTGAAATACCGCCTGCTGCAAACATCCACAGCCCGAAAATCGCTGATGTAAAAAACATGGCGCTGTAAAAGTCACCCATTAAGTCCTGGATAAGGATCGCAATAGCCATTGAAAGGGATGTATTCCTCAGCCCTGTCTCCAGTGAAAGTGCGCGTGACTGGTAGTTGCTGATGCCGAATAGTTTTGGGACTAAAGCACCTGCTATCATCCCTACCAAAGTCATGACAAAAAGCATTCCATAAAACAGCACACCGTAACGATCGGTATCGGCAAAAAAATCTCCCCCCATGAGAAGCCCTGCGATAATGATACAGACAAGGGATATCACCCCTAAAATGGAAAAAAACTTTACTGACCTTTCGGCAAAGTTCTTCCATTTTGCCCTAATGGCCATGCCTGATGATAACGGAATAAGTACAAGAACGACGATGGTCACGGCAATCAGTTTTGCGGGTATTGTAACTTCCGGTACGTTTGAGCAGTAAAATGCAAGCAACACCGGGGTCAGAATAAGAGAAAGAACCGTTGAAAAAGATGTGAGTGATATCGAAAGAGCCAGGTCACCTTTTCCAAGGTGTGTCATCAGGTTTGACGTCACACCGCCAGGGCTGACGGCAACCAGAATCATTCCAACATAAATAAAAGGAAAAAATTCATAAAACCCGAGCAGCTTGCCCATGAACATGGCAAGCAGGGGCATGAAACCCCACTGCATGGCAGCACCAATCAACATTCCTCCGGGCTTTTTAAATACAAGGGCAAAGTCTTGCAGGGTGAGCGTAAGCCCCATGCCAAACATGATGAAAAAGAGCAGCAGTACGATGCCAATTTTAAATATCGTAAATAAAACGATGGTTTTAGGTTTTTCTGTAAACTGAGTGAAAAGGTATTCTTCACCGTCTACCACTGCTGAAATCACACGTGTCTTAAAGCTCATCTTGTTTTTCACCATACCGGCAAGTCCAGCATAGACGGAATCTGTGTCTTTAGCTATCATTTTAATGTTTTCGGGCAGCGTAATCACCAACAGTTGGCTATCGACATTCCTTAAGAGATAAATATTACTTTTTTCGAATTGACCTTCAGGCTTAGCAATGGACAGATGACGGACATATCCTTCGAATTCCATCTCTTCTGCTTTATCCCAATCGAGTAATCGTGCAAAGGTATTCAGCATGTAGAAAGCTTCACTGCCTTCAGCCCTTTTCGAGACTTTGGAAAGATGGTGGTATTGTTTTTCTCCTTTTCCTGCTTCTGCAAATGAGGTACATGCAAAGAGTAAAATACAAAGTAAACACACAAATAAAACGATAACGGATCCTGCCGATCTTCTGCCTGTTTCAGTCATGAGTGTATTCCTTTTTTAATATTCGAGCCCTCTGTCTAATAAGAAGTAAAGTAAAATTCTATTAATACAGTTACTTAGTAAACGCACCTGATGCTTGTCAACAATGTTTTTTTAAGGGCCAACACTGATTATACCAAAAAAAAGTATTTAAAAACATGATGTTCTATCTAAATGGTAACGTGCACTACACAAAAAATCCAACTTCAAAAGTGTTCACCGCCAAAATCTTCATCCCTTTGAACCATACAATAGCCATTAGAAGTTTTTTCAAAAATTCTGCAAAAAATCTCAATCAAGATATGGTATGCCAGAAAAGTAGAGAATG
>CAZQLG010000438.1:0-2615 GCA_964594105.1 uncultured Desulfococcus sp.
AAAAGACAAGAATAGAGTTTTATAATAGAATTTAGGAAAATTCTATTGTGAGTTCAACTGTGGGGTCGCTGACATATTCATCAAAACCGCTGGCGTAGCCTTTATTGTATTTGCTCTACAGGAGCTATGAGGCCAGAAAACCGGCCCCGCCTGCCAGTATATAGGACAGTGTTTACGGCAGCCATCCATATGCCGGATGGCGTCCATAGTCGGGTACATCTGTCGACGAGCTGTTGAAATTATCCACCATGATAACCGGCAGACCTCCAAGTAATTCCGGCATCTGATAATACTGGATGAATCTGTTCTACCGGAAATGACAATATCTTTTTGATAGTCAGGTTGTTTTTTAAGATCGTTCATCCCATCCGCTTCTGCGATCTGGTCCATCATAGTCCGAGGCATTATTCTGCCTTTGGTGTTTACCCGTTCTCTGGTCGTTTACGGAAAGAGGTTCCATTTGATTCATAATATATTCTCCCTAATTTAAACATTCAATATCGAACATCGGAGACGAAAATTGCTTTACGCTAAAATTTTATAATACAAGAAATGTGTTCGGTGTGTCAGTAGACTGAATTTACAAAGTATCTACTGCATTTTTAGACACAGGAACTCATAGAAAGATTCTGGCAGAAGCGATGCCATAGCGCGGATTGGACGGCTCCCCAGAAATCGAAAAACAGATCCGGGAATGTATTCTCGCCACCGTGACTGATGGTCCAAGCATCGAAGTCTTAATTGACGGATTAGAAGGACCAGAAACATTTCATAATTTTTCTGGTAGCGCACACGGATACCTTCTCTTGTGGAAAATTTAAATGTGGATGATTTCTCCTGATACGGTTCAATAAACCCGTCTTTTAATGCCTCGTCATAAATAGGCGTACCTGGGAAAAAAGCCAGATAGAAAATATTGATCATTGTATGCAGCGGCAGATCAACCAGGTAATCATAGGTTTGTATGATATCGTTTCTGGTTTCATAAGGGTTATCAATGATAAAGTCTAAAAGCAGATCAAGGTCGTGGGTTTTTTTATAAGGCACAATCTGGCGAACCGCTTCCCTGGTTTTTGACACTTTGACGTTTCGGGTAAACACATCATCAATAATTCGCTGACTGCCGGACTGAACACCCATTTGGATGCATTTTAATCCGGCATCGAGCAGAGGTTCCATTTTTTCTTTGCGATAGGTGTTCGCGCTTGTTGTGATGATAAATGGAAGATCTATTTTTTGTTTATATTTTACAGCCAGATCTTCTATTTGGTTCATCGGTCGGGTGAAAAAATCATCATCGCTGAAAAAAAGGAGTTCAAAAAAATCAAGATGGTTTAACGTGTGTTCTAGTTCGCTGATAATGCGGTCAACACTTAAAAACCTCATGGAATTGCGGCCAAACAGGGTGATGTAGCGGCTGTTATTGCAGTATGAGCATCGGTTAGGGCAGCCGCGGGATGTGAGGAAAAAAAAAGTCGGTTTATTATAAGGATAATAGGCATGCCGTTTTCGGATAATTTCCTTGGTCATGGGAAATAGATCTCGGTCCAGCAGAAATTGATCTTTCAGGTCATAGTCATAATAAGGCAGGCTGTCCAAGTCACTAAATGGCGGCAGGGCCTCATTGACCATGAACGATCCGTTTATATTGAATGCCATATTCGGTGTATCCGTATAATCCTGATTGGTCTCCATTTTATTAACGAAATCGATCACTGCTTGGTCACCTTCGGAAAAGCATATGCCGTCCGCGTGACAAAGGCTGAGTTCAGGTACGGAGATACAGTGGGGACCGCCCCATATGACTTTCACGCCAGGATATTCAGCGTGAATAAATTCCGTCACCAAAATGGCCCGGGCGACATAACTGCTGTAAACAGCAATCATAACAAGGTCTGTATCGCCCAGAATATGACCCAATTGCCTGAGTTCATCTGCTTCATATATTGAAGAAGTGGTTCGTGATAGAAAAATAGTTTTAACGGTATGGCCGGCGCGTTTCAGCAGGGCGGAAATCAAGCGTGAACCGTCAGAGGACATGGTTCTGGACAGGTTGAAAAGAGTTATTTTCATTTTATGTCAGATCCAGTAATCGAAAGGATTTGAATTTTTTACGAAGCCGTCAAGTTTGATCATCGGGTTTCTAATAGCATTTTTTAAGCAGAGAGTAAAATGCAATTTTCGCGTATTATTGAATTGGGTTTTGAAATTGAGGGAAAATCTTGAACAGGAATTATTCAGGGGTTACAAATTTGACTTTCGTAAGCACGCCGAAATGATCAGACTGATAGGACGGCCATAGATTCATGCCCGGGGCATTGAGGTTGGGGATTATGTCGGAAACTTTATCTCCGACGACATCGCATGCCCCCTTTTATATGGGTATATTTTTAATGGCCGATTGGAAATGGCAATGTCTTTTTGCCGGTCAACGTGTTTCTCTTCTGTCTTTTCCGGTTCGCTCATCCCAGCCGCTCCGGCGATCCGGCCCATCATAGTCCGAGGCATTATGTTGTCTTCGATTTTTTCCCGTTCTTCGGTCGTTTCCGGAACGACGTTCCATGTGATTGTGAATATATTCTATCTGACTTTTTTCCCTGGGACACCGCTATATG
>CAZQLG010000439.1:0-2612 GCA_964594105.1 uncultured Desulfococcus sp.
TTATCCATAGGAGTCAAAAACTCATTGGTAAAATAACTGCCAATTCCAGACCCTGATCCTGGTCCAGCTAACTGGCTTATGCTGACAAAATTTCCTGTGGGTCTTGATTAACCTATCAATACCAAAAATTTTAATTTCACAATATCTTGGGTTAAAAGGGATATTCAAAAGCTGTCATTACAACGAAAAAGGACAGATTGTTTCCGATCAAATACAAACTAACCGGCTAATGCTCGCTGCTGCGGCATGCCTGATGATGGTATCGATAATTTCCGGCCACGCCGCCTCCGGCATTGTGTGGCCCATGCCGTGTACAATATGGAGTTTGGCTTCAGGTATGGCATCAGCCGTTGCCTGGCCGTGAGCCAAAGGAATGAGCGGGTCGGCATCGCCGTGAATGATCAGGGCAGGCGTGATAACTTCGAACAGTTTTTCTTTGCGGCTCCCGGATGCGATGACTGCCGCCAGCTGCCGGGCAATTCCTTCAGGATGAAGACCGCGTTTGAAAATATCCGCTGCCAGCCGGCGGTATCTTGTCTCGTCAAAAGGATAATAAGAGCCGTTCAACAGTTTAAAAAGGCTGACGATATGTTCCTCATAAGCATGCTTTTCAACCGGTGACCGTTTCAGGAGCTGGAGCCGTATTTTTAAGCTGGCGTTTTGCAGGCGTGTGTCTCCGGTGGTTGACATGATAGATGTCATCGTAAGCAGGCGGCTTGAATAACGAATTGCCATTTCTTGGGCGATCATCCCGCCCATGGATGCACCCACTACGTGCGCTGCCCGGATATCCATGGCATCCATCAGCCCAAGAGCATCCGCAGCCATATCCTTTAACCGGTAAGGGGCGGATAAAGGCCGGTGGAACAGCCCTGCGGAAATCATCTGCCATATGCCAGGCGTCATGGCGGATTCCAGTATGCTTGACCGGCCGATGTCGCGGTTGTCAAACCGGATCACCCAATACCCCTTTATTGCAAGTCGTTCACAAAACAAATCATCCCATGCAAGCATCTGCATGCCCAGTCCCATCACCAGAAGCAACGGCGGATCAGCCGGTTTGCCGAATGTATCATACGCGATACGGATGCCGTTAGCTTCAGCGAACCGCTCATCTGTTTTCGTCATTTCTCAAAGCTCCATGCCGCTTTTTAGCTTACTGTTTTTATTCCGTAAATGTTTTTAGAACAATTTTAAAAAATCTCATCGGTCTGTAAAGAATACTGATTCACTGTGCCTGATTTCTTCATGATGTACAAGGAGGAGATCGTGGTGTCACATCTTGAATTGTGCGTTAACTTATTTGGTCTGAGTTAAAATTCCAATTTTGTGATTCTTTCACCAAATTGCAGGTTCTAAAAAACCTGTGATAAGAGAATAATATTTAACCATGCGAGGGTTTTGTCGATTGAATCATCCAATACCTGAATCTCAGGGGCTATAAAGCCCCCGCTGGTCTTTGTTATATTATATTCGTTTAAAGAGGTGGTGATAAATATCAGATATATACACTATTCCTATAGGTTGTTCACCTTCCAGAACCGGAAGCCGGCGATATCTATTTTTTACCATCCGGTCTAATAGAACCATAATATGATCATTCATTGAAGCACCGACAACATGATGTGTCATAATCTGATCCACTGTCATCCCATGAAATCTTTCAATAAGGGGGGTCAACTGGCCGTCCCACTTTACCTCATCACCATTGATCCCTAAATTTAAAATTTCTGGCCGAAGATGGTAAAGTATATCAAACATTGTAACCATTCCGATTAATTTGTTAAAATCATCAATAACCATCAAGCTAATTGTTTTGTACCCTGTTTCCCGAACTATACCGTTCGAAATTTTATGAATAGCATCCTCAGCAGGGGCATCCATATGAATGGTCTTGAAATTACGAACCATAATGTCTTTAGCAAATATTGTCATGTTTCATTCCTCGGTAAATTATTAACCTTAGTGCCTCTTGCAGAAATATAAGAATGTGAGATTTTATAAGCCCAGCGCAAGGGCTTATAATTGTTGAAAAGCTGATAATCTGCTGTATTCCTGTAGCTTAATCATCACAAAAAAACAACTGAACCAGAGAAGCAATTTTATGAAAAAATTATCACAGATTTGATTTTAGGTACAAGAGGTTCTTGTTCCTTTTATTGAGTGAAGGGGTCAGATCTGGTCTTGAGTCTTGTTAATGAATTCCGGAGCCAACCATGATAAGGGTTAATGGGTTCACCCAGTAAAAGCCTGGGTCAAAACCTTGATTATTGATTATAAAACCAAAATGATTCTTTCCCTATCACACACCTCTTTATGAAATGAAAATTATATCAAATATCTTTTCTAATAAAAAGGACTAATTTGAATAACGATATAATTCTGGGATGTTGAATTGGTGATCTATGGATATGGTAATTTAATCATAATATGAGGGATGGCGAATGAACTACCATAAATTCAAAAAACCTCTTGACAACTTACCTACTGGTAAGACACTTTCGGCTCTGGATTTTGGGAATTCCTTATTATTGCATTTAAAATTCCGGTAATAACATAAGGTCAATTACAATTTTTTGGTGAAAAATGACAAGCAACAGAAAACAACAAAT
>CAZQLG010000440.1:0-2610 GCA_964594105.1 uncultured Desulfococcus sp.
TCTCGCCTCCGGCACCACAAATAATATCAAGGGGTTATCGCTAAATGCGGAACCCCTTTTTTATTGGGTGGCCCTTTTTCTAAATGGCAAACGGCTCTTAAAATATAAAAATAGCTGAAATAAAACTTGCAAAATCGCGGCGCTTAAAATATAAAAATAGCGATATAAATCATAAGCACATCGCGGGAGGAATATTCGGCATGACAGAACTTTATCCAAGGTGGCAAAAGACGACGATCAAAAAGATGATGTCTGAAAGACGCGTGCTGTTGTTGAGTGGCCCAAGGCAAAGCGGTAAAACCACACTGGCGCGGGAATTGGAGTCCGATCAGACAGAATACCGAACACTTGATGACGGCACACTTAGAGAAGCTGCTGAAACCGACCCGCAAGGGTTTGTCAAGCGCAGTACCAATACACTGATTATTGATGAAGTGCAGCGCATCCCGTCTCTGCTTCCTGCAATAAAAAAAGCCGTTGACGAAGATACGCGTCCCGGGCAGTATCTATTGACGGGTTCAGCCAATATTCAATCTCTTCCGACTGTTAAAGAGTCCCTTGCTGGGAGAATCGCTAAGATCCGCTTGCGCCCGCTCACGCAGGGAGAAATGAAAAAAAAATCTCCCGGATTTATTGGGTCAGCGTTCAAACAATCGTTTTCGCGTAGCCATATCCACTATGACCGTGATGCTCTTCTGGAAATCGCTTTTAGAGGCGGCTTTCCGGAACCAATGAAACTTGAGGCTCGTGGCCGAAAGCGATGGCACACCGATTATATTGATGCCTTACTGGAACGAGATCTGAAAGATATCACTAAAATCCATCGGAAAAATGCCATGCGGGAACTGGTGAATGTACTCGCAGCATGGTCTGGCAAGTTTATGGATCTGTCCGCCATCGGCTCCGGTTTATCCATCCGGCGCCCTACAATCGAAAGCTACATCAATGCATTAGAAACTCTCTACCTGGTGGAGCGTGTATATCCATGGACGAAAACAGACTATGCCCGCGTCGGCAAACAAAGCAAACTCTTTATGGCCGATAGTGGCCTGATGACATCCCTGCTCAAATGGAAAATGGATCAGGTACGCCTGAATCCGGACCGCTCCGGCAAGCTGATAGAAACTTTTGCTTTTAATGAAATCATGGCACAGGTCGACGCCGGAGATGGCCGCTACGAATTATTCCACTATCGTGACCGGGAAAAGCGTGAAATCGATTTTTTAATTGAGCGGGAAGATAATGTATTGCTTGGCATTGAGATCAAAGCCGGCTCCGCAATTAATAAAAATGATTTCAGGCATATGCAATGGTTCCGGAATAATTTGACAAAAAGCCAGACATTTATTGGCGTCATTCTTTATACAGGCGAATTCCCCGCCTCTTTCGGCAATAATTTCTGGGCCGTTCCCTTCGACCTTCTTTGGTCATAGTAGCGGAAACATGAATATGCAATACAAAGAGTTGCTTGAAAAGTACAATGTTTTATTAAGCGTCAATAATCGCTTGACGGAAGAAAACAACAGGTTGAAAGAACGGCTTGGGATAACAACATCCGATCCCCCTGAAAATTGTATTATAAAAAAAGGCGCGCAAAAACCTATATCTTTCGACGAATCAACTGACAGCACCTTATTCCCAGATATAAACAACACATCGGGGTCGATCTCAAAGATCAGATTGTTCATGTCATTCTTCAAAGGTCGTGATGATGTATATGCCAAGCGGTGGGAAAACAAAAAAAAAGCAACGTCGGGCATGTATGGTTTTTCTTCGAAAATCGAATATCCGCAACACTGGCCAGAAAGTTAGGTACCGCCCTGGTTACCTTTTCCATGAACCAAAGGCATGAAATCCGTTTCAAATCATACGATAGATTATTTCCCAGCCAGGACACCATGCCAAAGGGTGGTCTTGGAAATCTGATTGCATTGCCGTTTCAAAAATCGGCAAGGGAAAACAACAACAGCGAATTTGTCGATGAAAACTTTGAATCATATTGTGATCAATGGGCGTTTTTATCAGCCATTCAAAAGATTTCTGAAGATTGTATTGAAAGTCTCATATCAGAACTCTGTCATGGCCATGAACTGGGTGATTTAAAAATTGATGAAGAGGAGGTGCAAAAACCGTGGGAAACACATAAGGTGAGTTTGAAAAAGAATGACTTCCCAAAACACATCGAAATCGTGAAAGCTAATATGCTGTTTGTTCCAAAAACGGATATCTCTCAAAGGGCGTTGAATCAACTAAAGAGATTGGCTTCTTTCAAAAATCCAATGTTTTACAGGCAACAAGCCATGCGATTGTCAATTTATGGACACCCAAGAGTCATCTCCTGCGCAGATGAAACAAAGGAATACCTGTGTTTGCCGAGAGGATGTGAAAATGACCTGATATCGGAATTTGAAAAGATATTAATCTTTTGAGCAACTTTGATGCTGAAGTCAGATTAGCTGCTTTTGATTGGCTTTCTCAACTGATTGAGATTCATGGCGATGTATTGCCGCATCAGGTGCTTGCCCAAGGTTTTGATTCCAAAGGTACGAGAGGTGTCTTTCTACTTGACCCGTCCTTTAATGGGTGACACCAGGGCCTCTATATCTCAGC
>CAZQLG010000441.1:0-2608 GCA_964594105.1 uncultured Desulfococcus sp.
TTATCGTTTTAGAATATGCTGACAAACATCCGGGTGGCCACCACCAGCAGCAAAATCGCAAAGAATTGTTTAAGTTTATCCACCGGCAGGCTGTGGGCCAGGCGAACCCCTATGGGGGCTGTCAGGATACTGGTAATGATCAGCCCGGCCAGTGCCGGGAGGTAGACATAACCGATGGTGTATCCGGGAAGGTTTGGGGCAGACAGACCGTTGTAAATATATCCGATGGTTCCGGCAACAGCGATGGGAAAACCAATAGCCGCTGAGGTGCCGATGGCCTGATGCAGGGGAATATTGCACCACACCATAAACGGCACGGAAAGGGTGCCGCCGCCGATGCCCACCAGGCTTGATACCAGCCCGATAAGATTACCCATGCCAAACATCCCGGTTCGTTCGGGAAGCTGACGTTCCGGCTTTGGTTTTTTACCCGTGATCATCTGGATGCCCACATAATAGAGAAATATAACGAAGAATCCTTTAAGGATTGGGGTGGAGAGTTTTGCTGCCACACAGGTTCCGAGAAATGTACCGACAAAAATTCCCAGAACAATCCGCCGGACCACTATCCATTTGACTGCACCACGACGATGATGGGACCAGAAACTTGATACCGCCGTAAACATGATGCTGGCCATGGACGTGCCCAGGGCGAGGTGCATTATTGTATGATCGGATATTCCCTGGCGGGCCAGACAAAAGACCAGCATGGGAACGATGACCAGCCCGCCGCCGATACCCAGAAGGCCTGCCAGGATGCCGGCTACTGCGCCGACAGCAGAATACATTGCTATAATTGAAATCATTTTTCCCTTTGTATTTGATATGCTTGAATCATGTGAAAAATATTTTGAATTTTTTTTGTCTCCGGCAGGACAGTTTGAATCATATCCATATAACGTCGTGAATGAATGGCCTTGAAGGTTGCATCAAAATTGATATCAAAAATCCATCCAACCTGAAGCAGTTTAAAATCATTAAGGTTTTTTACATGCTTGATATCGACGATTTGTTTATTCATTACAGCCTGATACACTTTATCGGAAAACCCTGCCGTATCCGGGAGATCAAGCTCAAGTGCGCTATTTCGTTGGCTGTTATTTTGATGATAGTAATTGATAACCACTCTCCAGATATCCAGCTTGTCCGCATCGCGCAACAGTTTTGAAAAAAACAGGCAGGTTTCATCCTCATCTTCAGGCAGTGTTGCGCGGTTATGGTACTTAATAATTCGCAGAATAAGATTTTTCAAGGGCTTATCAAGCCCATTTAAAATGCCTTTGCTATTTAATATTTTTACACTCAGCAGGGCATGGTTTTCAGATTTACCATCCACAAAGGTATGGTAGCGGGCATATTGTTCAAACCGCCCGATATCATGGAATAAGGCGGTTAATTCAGCCAGGCGCAGCTCATTACCGTTTAATTCAAGGGAGCTGCCAATCTTTAAGATTTCATTACAGACCCGAATGGTATGATTCTCTTTAATGAGCGTGTTTTTAGTAAGCGCGTTATCACCTTGTTTAAAATTTTGTACATAATTGAAAAACCATTTCCTTGATTTTTCTACACGTTGATCGCTTATTTTTATCATGTGATTTTTTTATCCTAATCGGAAAGATTTGTTTTATGTGCAGCAGGCACCATCGTTGAAGACACTGGCAATAATTTTCGCCAGACGGAGTGTCTGCCGCCGGATATCATCATCGCTTTTTCCCGGATAACGGGCATAGCTGATCATAATACCGTTTAATGCAGAAAATAAAGCATGGGCGGTCAGGCGGGAATTTGTTTGAAGGCCGGCGGCAATAAGAACTGTTTCTATTTGGTTCATCAGCTCTTTCATTTTTTCATCCAGCTTTTGGGTGGCATCGTCTGACAGGTCACCCCCCAGCATTAAATGACTCATCATCTGGTAAAACGTCATATTGTCGTTTAAGTAGGCAATATAGAATTCACAGAAATGGTCCAGGGAAGGCGGTTTTGCTTGACGCATATCATCAAGGCTGCGCGTAATTTCTTCGGTACAGTTTAAAAATACATCCAGAAACAATTCCATGAGATTGGGGTAATAGTTATAAAGCGTGCCGATACTGACGCCCGCATGCCGGGCAATTTCGCGGACCGTTACACTCCGGAAATCTTTTATTGCAAAAAGATCCAGCGCCGCATCAAGAATTATTTTTCGGCGGGAGTCCCGCTCGATTTGTCTTAAGTCTTCAAGTTTAATTTTAGCCAAAAATTTTCTCCAGAGTGGATATATTTTTTAAAAAGATTCTATATTCACGATGGTGCTGGATAATCAAGTGAAAATAAATTTTAAAAAATATCGGTACAGGGTGTCTAAAAAAATATTAATACCACAGAGAACACAGAGAAAAGGGATTATAATTTTTTCCCTCTGTGTTCTCTGTGGTTGATTTTTAAGTATTCGTTATAAAATTGACAAACTCGTAAAAAGTCAGATTCAGATGGCAAAGAAAAAAGATCCACCAAATCATAAGATTGGCGAGGCGCGCAAATCCTGAGTGATGATTCGTACTTAGCGTACCATGAAGAAACGAAGGGTGCAGCGCAACAAAGAATTTGGACTTTTTACGAAGCCATC
>CAZQLG010000442.1:0-2596 GCA_964594105.1 uncultured Desulfococcus sp.
TTTTCGATTAATTTATTGCAGGCTTTTTTAACGGCCCGGGCCACTTGCATGGTCTGGGCGTGATGGAATTTCTTATAGATGGATTCAGTTTTGCTGAGTGCTTCTTTGAGCGAGGTTTCATCAAGTCCTGAAAGATCAATCGGGCCTTTGTCCATGAAATCAGTTGTATCGAACTTATAGGGGACTTTTCCGGATATTTTTTTTTGTAGTTCGTTGGTTGACGGGATTTCAAAATTGTCGGAGAGAATATCGTTAAATTTTAAATCAATGATTTCCCGGGCGCATTCCTTGGCAACTTCCCAGTTTTTCTGCAGGTTGATGTTTTCTGTAAAATACTGCATCACGCGGATTTCAAATTCTTTGTTTTTCATGCCAGCTCCTTTGGTTTACTGTCTAAGCGTTAATTTTTCCGGTATTTAATTTCAGTATTATATCATTTTTAAAAAAAACCGCAAAAACAAAAAGCAATGCACCCTTAAAACAAAAATACACTTTTTCTAAAATACCGCATCTTTTTTTTCACCACAGAGATCACGGTGGACACAGAGCAAAGATTTTGTTTAAATGGCTTATCTCTGTGATCTCTGCGGTCAGTTTTATTTTTTACAAAAAATACAGATATGAATCGCTATTTTGTGGGAGGGGATAAACCCCTCCCCATCAGTGGCATATCTTAAGTTAATGGCATTGAGGCATGAGCGGTTAAAAACTATATTTTATCTCGGTCAGTACCCTGTCATTCTTCCCGATATTCTGCATCTCCGGCAGATCCCCTGATTGATAGGTCACGATACCGAATAACACAGACAGGAAATCATTGACATCATATTCGATTGTGTAGCGTTCAAAAGCGCCGTCTTCCCCTTTCAGGCCGAACATTGACGCCAAAACGGTCAGGGTAATTGTTTCATTAACAAATGTTCGGGTAAAACGCAACGCGGACTGGAATTGGTTCTCGGTTGCCGGGTCGGGTGATTGTTTGAGAATGGATTTAAATTCGGTGATATGCCGGTTGACCGCTTCAAGACTGATTGTTGTTTCCGAAAAACCGGAGTATTCAAAACCCGCCAGTATGTCGACCCGGTCATATTTTTTCCCGGGCGTATTTGCAAACTCAAACCCGTGAATCCATGCGGCCTCTCCTTTTAACAGCCAGTTCCCCAGGGCAATGTTGGCAGTTGTCCCGATCATCTGCAGCCGGTCATGGGTTAATTTAAATACCGGGAAAGAATATCCGTTGATTGCCTCAACGCGGGCTTCATCATTGTAATAATCTGCATAATACGCGGAAAAATCCCATCCGGAAAAGATGCCGTTGATCGCTATTGCAAATTCGGTATTTTCAAGGGTGCTGTCGGGTTTATCCTCGGGTAGCCCGGCGATGGGAAACGGGTAAAAGTCATGGCCGAATACCGGGGTTTTGTTGAATCGGATTTCATGAATTGCCATCGCGGAGATATTAAAGTCGCCCACATAGTAATCGATACGGGTCATGGTCAGCGGGAGCCTCAGGTCTTCAATGTCCGTCATGGCCGGTTCTCTGATATCCAGCGGATTAATGACATCGGTGACCCGGATGTTGTCGGATTTGCCCCAGACCACGATCTGCCGGCCTATTTTAATATCGATATTTTTAGTGATGGATCCGAGCAGGTAAGCTTCCCGGAGTTCAATTTCAGATTCATAATCATCGATGACTTCATCAGTGTAATCATCGTTATAGTCGTTATGGCCGTTAATCCGGTAGGTAAAATCATAAAATCCTTTACCGCTGACCAGTGCCTGCCATTGTTTTGGCAGGTCGATGTTTAAGTCAAGCTGCAGTTCCGTTCGCAGACGTGACAACCCCCGCCAGTCTGTCTGATTATAGGCCGGGGATTTGTGTGCGAAATTGTAACTGGACCCAACTTTAAAATATCCGTCTAAGCTGAGATATGATAACCTGGGATATGTTTCCGGCGGTGCTGGAGCAACTGAGGGTGCCAGGGCAGGGGGGGCTTCAAACGAATCAACAAATCCGTCGTCAAATCCATTGAGGACATCCATGTCGTCATCCGGTATTGCTGTATTTTCTTCAAAACCATCCAGTATATCGTTTAAGTCATCATTATTATCGGCAAATGCCGCTTCCGGACAGAACATCATTGTGCTGCAGATAATAATAAAGCAAAAGATAATAAGAAATCGAAAAATCGTCAGCTCATGAAAATGCATCTGATTCACAGCCCTTTTTCCATTCTTCTGACAGTAAATATATCTTCTTCCAGCCCCTGATTAAATTTTACATTATCAAATTTTAATACGGTTTTATGGACTGTCTGCTTTCCCTTTTTTTTGGCCACATGCATTTGCGTGCCCACCCAGATGCCGTCGATCTGTTCTAAATTGACTACATCCGTGTATTTGACATATCCGCCGGTTTTTTCCCAGTTCACTGCCCGGACGATAAAATAAGTTTCTTTTTGAACGATGAGCAGGGATTTCATGTAACCGGTTTCATCTATGATGTCTTTAGAGCGCGGTACTGATTCGATCACCCACGCGTCTTTTCCCCGGACCTGGATTTCTTTTTTTAAAAAAAAGTCATAATCTTCCA
>CAZQLG010000443.1:0-2585 GCA_964594105.1 uncultured Desulfococcus sp.
TTTAATATTTCGAACACCCTTTTTACTCCGTCTTTCATGCCGAATCTACGCGAATCATAGGGTCTTTACAAGACTTGTGCCCGCCATAGACAAAAGCCCACTTGAAAAGTGATTCCATTGCCTTTGGCAATTGTTCGAAATAATCAATAAACTGAATGGTTCTACCGTATTGTTCCTGCATGGCTGTTTTATTTTTATAACCGGATCCGAGAGTAATCAGATGGATCTTCTGCTGCCGGCAGTATTCAATCCCATAAGAAACATCGCAGCCAAAATTTGATTCGCCGTCCGTAATATGAATCAATATATTGCGTTTTACATTTGCCGGCATCATGTTTGCTGCTGCTATGATGGCCTGGCCGGAAGCTGTCTGGCCGGACGGCGGCACCGAAAAAAGCCGATTTTTCTGAATCAATCTGGAAATCATGCAGATGCCGTTGACTTCAAAATAGGCCCACGCAGAAAGGCGGTTCCGGTAACCGATCAGCGCCTTGTGAATGTTGGCAACCGTATTTTCAACCATTTGCCATTTATTGCCGCGCATCGATCCGCTGGCATCAATTAAAAGCGCAACACTCCAGTCAAGATTCGGGATACTGTCTATTGCTTTGAAACATCTTCCATTAACATATGCCCTGTAAAGCCTTCGGCGATCAATCCTTCCGCTTGAAAGCCCCCGGCTCACCAGAAAATTGCGATCCGCATAATGCGAAAAAATTGATTTCAGGCGGCCGATCATTTTTCGGTCAATCACCGGGTGTGAAGCAATATTAAAATCCCACCGGGACATCGGGGCGATCGTTTCATTGTCATATCCGACAACCGATCGAATAACCGGCGTCATGTCAACAGCGTCGGCTGCAAGATATGTTTCTATTTCCCGGGCCAGCAGCGGGGTCAGTTTTTTTTGTTTTCTTTGGTTCCGGCCCGGCAGATATTTTTTTTCAGCTTTTGAATCTCTTGAAGACGCAAACCAGCATAGATGTTTGTCGATAATTTTCCAGCCGACAATCCGGCTTTCCATTTTCTTCCATGCGTCAAGGTACAGCTCGGCTCTTTGTTCACATCGCCTGATCACACTCCTTGAGCTGTTCGTTACAGTCCTTAAGCCCGAAGTCAGTCGATTCAGTTCCATAAGAAACGGATGATATTCAGACCTGATATTCCGGTCTAAAATATTGTCAAATGCGCCTGAAAACCACATAAACACCAGTTCATCTATAGACAGAAAGTCCTTAACGAAACTGTTCCTTTCCTGACGGAACGACTTGTTTCTGGCAACCCGCGCATACAGACCAAACACGGTCCGGTCCGCCTTCTGATCAACATATATATCTTCTCCGGTGCGAACAATTTTCTGAAAAATCACCTTTGCCAAAGGCACCATCTGCGCCATTTCCGATTCCAGAATTTTCCAGACATGATCGGACCACTCCATACGATGCAACGCTTCATGGACAATCAAACCAACCACCAGATCCACCTGCTCAACGGGAACAGGATAATGCCCCATCACCATTTCCGGTTCAATCTGAATCGCATTGTCGCACCCCGTCGACATGCCGGTATATTCAATCCGGCCCGCGTTATCTCCCAGGTGTCCGGCGACCTTTCTTAAAGCACGCAGCAGGTTCGCCAGCTCGACGGCTTCTATGAACGACGTGTTTTTACGCCAGTAAGACGATATTCCGATTCGAGTTTCCATTCCGGGTAAAATGTATGACCTGTCTGTTTCATTGACATGGCAAAAGGGCTCCTGGGATTCCTTACGCGTTATTTGACTGCATCTAATAGCGTTGATAGCCGTTTCCATTATGACTTTTAATTGTTTTTTTCATTTCCACGTGAAGTGACAGCAGAACCGACTCCAGCATGTCACGGCTGATCTGGAGACTTCCGGTAAATGCCTGTTCTATAGTTGCGCCGACAGATACCATCTCCGCGATCATCAGCGTATGCCGGGTCGATACAACCATGGGATCGCGTGGATTATCTCGAAGCTTACCGGCCACATTCACAATCGTCTGGGCATCGGCCTCATCAATGATAGTCTTAAGGCAAAGAACTTGCGTCTCAACTTCCGGTGGAAGATAATCAAGCAGCGTAACATAAAACCTGTCGCGCAACGCAGCATCCAGCATTTCCGTACCGATAAACTCATCTCCTTCATTCAACGTAGCAAAAAAAACCACACCATCCGCCACACGGATATGATCCAGTTCATCCGTATAAATCCTTCTGTCTTCAGATAAAACAGAAAAAAGCATATTCAACGCTTTGGGGTGTTCCGGCCGGTTAATCTCCTCTAAATGGATGACGCATCCGGGCGTTTGGATGGCATCCGGAAAAAGGAATTTACGGTAATATGTTTCTCCGTCCTTTAAAGCATGTTCTCCGAACAGCTGTCCGGGTTCAGAAAGCAGGCCGATCTGAAACGTTGCCAGCGGCCGGTTATTCCGGGCGGCAAACTGCCGAACCAGGGTCGATTTTCCGCACCCTTGTTTACCGACCACAAGCACATTCACCGGATGGTGCTTAGAAAGCAGGGATATCCGGTTGATATTTTCAACGACAGCTTCAGGCAG
>CAZQLG010000444.1:0-2583 GCA_964594105.1 uncultured Desulfococcus sp.
GCGGAGACATTGGATCATTTGCTTCTTTTAAGGCCCCGTTTCAGAAAATGCTGCGCAAATTGATTCTGGGGTTTTAGAACGCTATGGCAAGCTGCGCGGTTGCCAGATCTTGTTCGTCGTTGTTTTCAAATTCTCCATGCAGGTATTCAACGGCCAGAGACGTGTTTTCAAAGAGTTGATATGCGGCCACGCAACCATATTGTTTTTCCGGGAGATAACTACCACAATCATGACTTCCTTCATATTTTGCCCCGATTTCAAGATTTTCAGTTGCTGCATACGCTATCTCAAAATTCCATGTTTCAGGCTTGAATGCCTCTCCACCGTCAAAGGCCAACGCGCCCGCTTCAAACGCGTCAATGGCGCCCAGGTATTCCGCTTCCAGAAAAATACGGTCTATTAAAGAGACGGATATAAACGCACTGAAACCGCCCACAGAATCATTGACGGCATCTCCGTCCACACCGTCTTCCCCCTGAAGACCGTCACTGTCTGCAATGTTGGAAATCCATGACATTCCTGTTGTTAACCGGAGGCCCTGTACAGCGTCCTTCGGAAGTGTAAAAATCCCACTGGCGACAAAACTGTTGATGTGGTCGTCATCATCGGTTTCATCGATGTCGCCGTTGAATGTCCCCAGGCAAAGGTCCAACCAGTCATTCCCACCACCGATGACGATTGCACTCTCTCTTGTTTCTCCAAGTTCAAGGGTGAGCGGATCACAGATAAAATGGCTATTAAAATATCCGAACGGTACATAGAGTTTGCCGGCATTAAGATAAAGGGGAACTTTATCTTCGCCATCGATCATGATGAATCCTTCATCCAGATCAACCGCTGAATCGTCTTCTTCCCACATGTATAAAACATGCCCTTTCACGTGTTTGGCAATGTCGGCATCAATGCCTAACTCAGCTGTTGCCAAAGCAAGGTCGCTTGATTCTTCATCTTTCTCGGCCAAATCATCAAACGGATCATCAAAATCAATTTTTCCATACCCCGCTTCTATTTCAACAGTCCCGCTAAAGGTAACTTTATTGAACCATTTTTCAATGCCCTTCAATTTTTCCATGGCGGTTTCAATTTTTGTCATTTTTTTTGATAAGCCCTTGACACCGCCTATATGTTCATCGTCAGCTCCGCTTATGCCCGGAAGCGTGAAAATCATAATCAGTAAAAATAAAATCAGTCCAATGTGTTTTCGATTCATTTGTTTGTCTCCGTTTTTAAATTTAAAAAAGTTAGTTATGCCAAATAAAATATAATAGTCAAGTTTTTCTTTTGCTGATAAAACTTTTTATTGTTTGACTTACTATATATGCTGATATATTCTCCATCAAGTAATGGAGGAGGATATATGAAAAAAGACAAAGGGTTGTCGGAAAGCCTGGAAGATTATCTGGAAGTTATTCTGGATCTGGAAAAAACCAATAAAGTGGCCCGGGCCAAGGATATTGCCGAACGGCTGAATATCCAGCGTGGTTCCGTGACCGGTGCTTTAAAAAGTCTGGAGAAAAAAGGGCTGGTCAATTATGCGCCATACAGTTATATTACTTTAACCCCAAAGGGGAGCCGGATCGCCCGGGAGATCACCCGGCGGCATAATGGCTTAAAAGATTTTCTGCATCAGGTGTTGCAGGTGGAAGAAGAAACAGCGAACGCCACCGCCTGTCGCATGGAGCATGTGATTGATGAACAGATCATGGATCGGCTGATGTGTTTTTTGGATTATGTTAATACGTGCCCGAGAACCGGATCGGATTGGCTGGAGAACTTTATTGCGCATTGTTCTGCAAAACAGCATGACTGGGAAGAATGCGACCAGTGCCTGAGTGCCTGTTTGGCGCGGCATCGGGAAAAGGGCCGTGCCGGTGGAAATGAACATGAATAGAACCGGACAACAAAAAATAAAAATTTTGATTGTAGCTGTCATTTGCTTTGTACTTTTGGTTGTCTTTAGCAATACATCTTTTTCCCATCCGCATGTATTTATGAATCAGCAGATCACTTCTGTTTTTGATGACAGGGGAGTGGCTGGTTTTAAAATTCGTTGGGCATTTGGTGATATGTTTTCTTCCATGATTACAGATGATTATGATAAAAATAAAAATGGTTTTCTGGAAAAGGAGGAAGCGGCGGTCGTAAAAGAAGAGGCTTTTTCATATATTTCTGAATATGATTATTTTATATTTATAAAAATTGACGGAAAACCGTTTGAAGTGAAGTTTATTAAAGATTTTTCAGCTGTTTTAAATAACGGTAAATTGATTTATACATTTTTTGTCCCCTGCCATGTGACAGCCATTTCCAGCTTTAAACAAATCATTGTTACCACCTATGATCCCACTTATTACAGTGCTCTTTTGTTTAAGAAAAAAGATCCGGCAGCGCTGGAAAATAATGAACTGTTTGAAGTGATGGCAACTGTACGGGAAGACATGTCAACATCCATATATTTTGACATGGTGAACCCGTGGGCGTTATTTCTGGATTTTCGTTTAAAGCAATGATGATTAAACCGTAAAAAGTATTCAGATGGCTAAGGTAAAAGTTCCAGATACAAGGCGTAGTGGTTTTTCAGAA
>CAZQLG010000445.1:0-2582 GCA_964594105.1 uncultured Desulfococcus sp.
GCGGAAACCGGTATTAATGGCAAACTAAAACCGGTTTGTATTTTAAATTACTTCCAGGACATTGCCAGCGAGCATACCGATGTTCTGGGGGTTTCCGCATTTGATCTATTTCCCAAAAACCTTGCATGGGTGGTTTTTCGTTACCAGATACATATAAACGATTATCCAATCTGGAAAAATCATCTGCTGATCCGGACATGGCGGTACCCGGTCAATAATTTATATGAACTCCGGCAATATGAGATTTTAGATGAGCATGGCAACGTACTGATCGCATCAAAAAGTTCATGGATTCTCACCAGCATATCAACCAAAAAACCAGTCCGCTTAAATAAAAATTTACCCCCGGAATTAATGGAAGACAAACAAAAACCCATATCCAATGATCTTATTTCATTACCGCAAACCAGCGACCATGATCGTTCAAGATCGTTTAGCATCCGAATGCATGACCTTGATTTCAACCGGCACGTCAACAACTCGGTTTACGTGGTATGGGCCCTTGAAAGCGTTTCTGAAAAAATCATCATGACCCGTCGCCCCAAAGATATCATTGTAAACTATATAGGGGAATCCCTTTACGGCGATGGCGTCACTTCCTTAACACAAACGATAGGCGCCAATCCGTCATGTTCATTTCTGCACGCCATCGTCAATAATGCGACACAAAAAGAGATTACCCGTTTAAAAATACAATGGGATTATTTTGATTAATATCCTGTAACGCACCCATGGGGCCCCGGTTTTGCCATGCCCGTTTTTTCTGATTTAAATATAGAAACTCAATTTCTGTCTTGCAAAAAATTTTTACTCCATTATATCCAAAAAGGTTCCGGCCCACCGCTGGTCCTTCTCCACGGCGGCGGTTCCTGGCTGTATTCTTTCCGTCACAACATATCATCCCTTGCTGAAAATTATTCTGTGTATGCCTTTGATATGCCCGGCCATGGATATACCCAGGCACGCACCGATGATGAAATTTACAATTTTGACACGGTCAGTGAGACGCTGCTGGAATTTATGGCCGCCATGAATCTTAAAAAAATCAACATAGCCGGTCATTCATGGGGGGGCGGCTGGGCAATCTACTTTGCCGATCAATACCCGGACCGGGTTGATAAAATCATTCTGATTGATTCCAGCGGATTGCATCGATACGAACAGCTTGTCTGGGAACTGTTGAAATACCCGATCTTAGGTAAATTCATGTTACCATTTTTGACTGAAAATACTATCAGGAAAGGACTTGAGGCCAGTTTTTATGACAAAAGCATCGTTGACAGGAAAATGATAACAAATATTTATACCCCGCTCTTAAACAAAAAAATTATTACCGCCCAATTAAATTATTCCCGGAATATCAACTGGAAAAAAACAAAAGCCGCCCTTCCCCGCATCCGGTCAAAGGCGCTTATCATCTGGGGAAAAAATGACCGGTATATTCATGTTAAACACGGCATAAGGATGCAGACATTAATCCCTGACGCCCGTCTGGAAATCATTAATCAGTGCGGCCATTCAGCGCATGAAGAACATCCCGGCCACATCAATCACCTGATTACTGATTTTATTGCCGGATCTCAATGATTCCGGTTTTTCATCCAATAGATGGCGTCCTCATACCGTTTGTGTCAGCAGCGAAAATTAGAAATCTCATATTTTTTTAACTTGCATCAATAAATTTTTCCAGCGTCATCCACCATCGGAACAAACATAACGGGCAACACCTTTGTTTTTTTCAATCGATCGTTCTTTTTTTCCAGTAAAATCAGTTCCTGAACATATAGTTCGCCCACGGGAATGATCATCCGCCCGCCTTCAGTTAATTGATCTTTTAAAGGTTCCGGTATTTGCGTCGGTGCGCAGGTAACAATAATTGCGTCGAAGGGAGCATGGGCTTGCCATCCCAGATACCCGTCACCTATTTTTAATATGATATTCGCATATCCGATTTCTTTTAAAAGTTTGCCTGCTTTTTTTCCTAACGATTCGATGATTTCAATAGAATAAACCGTATCGCAGATCTCAGCAAGGATGGCCGCCTGATAACCGGAACCGGTTCCCACTTCCAATACCCGATCCGTAGATTTTAACCCCAGAGCCTCAGTCATGTATGCAACAATATAAGGCTGGGAGATCGTCTGACCTTTTCCGATGGGGAGCGCCCGGTCTGCATATGCCATGGTGCGGTATTCTTCCGGAACAAACAAGTGCCTCGGGACCCTGGCAAATGCGTCCAGTACCTGCTGACTCTCAACCCCACGCTTTTTAAGCTGTTCATCGATCATTTTCGATCTTTGGATTTTTGTTTGAAAATTTTCCTGAACATCTAAAGAACCCGACATGACAGGGGAATCAAATACAAGGACCGTTAAAAAAACGATCAATAAAGTTAAATAAAAATTGAACGATATCATAGGTTTCATAATAGGTTAGAATATATAACAGGCGAAACAAGAACGTGATTTATCCCGTCCGTATATGATTTAAGTGCATATTAAATATTTTGAAAAATGGTACAAAATATTATTTTTCAAAATAAAGTTTTTCAAAATTCGTCACCAGACTTTTAAGCTTTTCAA
>CAZQLG010000446.1:0-2579 GCA_964594105.1 uncultured Desulfococcus sp.
AAAGGCAAACACCTGATCATTGCTGGCGGAAAATATGATGTGGATATCGATGACCAGGTCACCATCAATGAAAAATATTTTGAAGTTAACTTAGGAGATGCCGTTGTTGCCATTTCCATGAACCCGGAAAAGCATCAGAAACTGGATATCCGCTGCTCGGTGTGCCACGGATTTTGTGAGCACAAGGGTGCGGCCATTTCCCTGATCCTTGAAGAAAAAATGGCACTCGGACTTTCCGCACCGCCGCCGGAACGAATCCCCATGGAAAGTTTAAGTGAAGAAGCGCTGGTTCAACAGGCCATTGAAGACAGAACCGACAGAGCTAAAAAAGAAAAAATGCAGCTAAAATCCATGGACCCGGACAAATTATGGACGGACTATATCATTACCAGTCAGGAGTCGGGGAAAAGTTATCGAATCGCCTTACGCGGATGGGAAAGGGGCGAGTCTTTTTGTTCCTGTCCTGATTTTAAAAAAAATACGCTGGGAACCTGCAAGCACATTATTTACGCTCTTAATAAAGTTACCCGGAAATTTAATAAAAAAATAAAAGAAATACCGTTTACACCGAGTGAAATATGTATCTATATTAATTATGGGAAAATCCTTGAACTGCGACTCCTGCTTCCCGATGATATTGATCCTGAAATCAAAAAAGCGTTTAATCTCTTTAAAGATAAGCCTATCACCGACATTAAAGGACTGCTCCAGGCAATTAGAACAGTGGATAATCTGGGTTTTGATGTGACGATTTATCCGGATGCCGAAGAATTTATCAACCGAAAACGCTTTAAAGAGAAAATGGAAGCGCTGGTTGTTGAGATCCGGAAGAACCCCAAGCAACATCCGTTACGAAAACAACTTCTAAAAACTGAATTGCTCCCATACCAGCTGGACGGTATTGCATTTGCCGCAGGCTGCGGAAGGGCGGTTCTTGCCGACGATATGGGGCTGGGAAAAACCATTCAGGGAATCGGGGTGGCTGAACTGCTTGCACGAACTTCCGGGATTTCGAAAGTCCTTGTGATCTGCCCGGCATCGCTTAAGTCTCAATGGCGTTTGGAAATCAAACGTTTTTCTGAAAGATCCTGCCAGATTGTTTTGGGGAGCGCCAAAGAGCGGCCGGCCCAGTATGACAACGGCCGGTTTTTCACGATCTGTAATTATGAGCAGGTGTTAAGAGACATGCTCTCAATTGAAAAGGTCCAGTGGGACCTGATTATTCTTGATGAGGGCCAGCGGATCAAAAACTGGGAAGCAAAGACCAGCCGGATTGTGAAGGCGCTCAAGTCGCCCTATGCCCTTGTCCTTTCAGGAACCCCGCTGGAAAATAAAATCGATGAACTTTTTTCGGTCGTAGAGTTTATTGATGACCGGCGGCTGGGCCCGGCGTTCAGGTTTTTCAATCAGCACAAAATGGTGGATGAGAAGGGGAAAATCCTTGGATACAAAAATATTGACGCCCTTCGAAAACGACTGAAACCGCTCCTGCTCCGCCGGACCCGCAGCCAGGTGATCAAAGAGCTTCCTCCGAGGACAACGACCATTATACGCATAACGCCCACCGAAGAACAGCTGGAGTTGCAAAAAGGCTTTCGGCAGATTATCCAGACCATTCTGCAAAAGAAATATTTGACTGAAATGGATCTTATACGGCTTCAAAAGGCGCTGCTCATGTGCCGGATGGCCGCAAACAGCACGTTTCTCGTTGATAAACAGGAGCCTGCCTACTCCAGTAAACTTGAGGAGCTGGATGAATTGATCAATCAACTCAAGGCGGAGGAAGATCGGAAAATCGTTCTTTTTTCCGAATGGACCACCATGCTGAATCTGATTGAACCCATTCTCGAAAAGCATCAGCTTAATTTTGTACGACTGGACGGATCGGTTCCTCAGAAAAAGCGGCAGGCCCTGGTGAACCAGTTTCAAAATGATCCGGACTGTACGCTGTTTATTGCGACCAATGCCGGTGCTACCGGTTTAAACCTCCAGGCGGCAAATACGGTTATCAATATCGATCTGCCATGGAATCCCGCTATTCTGGAACAGAGAATCGGGCGGGCGCATCGCATGGGCCAAAAACGGCCGGTCCATGTATTCCTGCTGGTTACGGAAGATACGCTTGAAGAGGGGCTTCTTGCCACCCTTTCCGCCAAACATGAACTTTCACTGGCCGTGCTTGATCAGGCATCAGATATAGACACGGTCGACCTTCATACCGGCATGGAAGATCTTAAGCGACGGCTTGAAATTCTGCTCGGACAAAAACCGGATGCGCCGGAAGATGAGAGCATGAAGGCGCAGGTCGAAAAAGAAGCTGCGGTTATTGCCAGAAAGAAAAAAATTGCTAAAGCCGGTGGTCAGCTTATGGGGGCGGCCTTTGCCTTTATCGGTGAAATGTTTTCTGCTGAAGAAGAATCTGAAAAAACAGACGCGCTGGCAGGTGCCTTTAAAACCAAACTTTTGGACTGCCTTGAAAAGGATGATGACGGCGAATTGAAGATGACGATTTCTATTCCGGATGAAGGCATGCTGGACAATATGGCCCAATCCCTTGCTAAAATGGTAGGGGCGAGGAT
>CAZQLG010000447.1:0-2560 GCA_964594105.1 uncultured Desulfococcus sp.
CGGCGATCAGTTGTTTGTTGGTATATGCGGTAAATATTTTGTTCATTAATTTTTTTCGAATTGTTATTCGTTGTTTTAATTTATTTGTAGCAATAAACAGTTGCAATGTAAAAGGATATATTGATTTTTTTATGGAGAAGGGCTGATAGTTATTTTTCATTATCTCGATTATTCTATTGATAACTTTTTTTTGAGCAGGTATTATGTCTCATCGGATAGACCCTTAATTAATACATAACACGGGCATTCAGACAGATGCTTTCGGCATTATAAGAGCAAAATATTTATACTCGGAACTGCTAAGAATTACGTTTAAAACAAAATTATGTGTTTTGGTTGAGTCTGTATGTTTAAAAATTCTGGTTTCGGTAATATCCCTCAGAATGACTGCTGTCTGTCTGAGTGCCCGAAAAAAGAAGTTATTTATAGAGTTAAAATTAATGTTATGCAGGGCTTAAAAAAAGAAAGGATTGATTATGAAAAAAATGGGGGCTTTTATTTTTTTACTAAGTATTTGTATGCTTGTTGGTTGTGCTGGTCCATACACTCAAGGAGGTATTATCTCAAATTATGATTTTCCAATGTGCAGTCCGGATGACGCCTCTGGATTGCAGATAGGCTCAAAAACCGGTACTTCTCAAATGGTTAACTATCTTGGTTGGATTGCAACTGGAGATGCCAGTATCCAAACGGCAGCTAAAAATGCCGGTATTACTAAAGTTAAAACAGTAGATGTTCATTATGACAGCCTGTTAGGTATTGTTAATACGACCACGACAAAGATTACCGGAGAATAACGCAATATAAATTTTTGCCCTGCTTTCAGTGATAAAAGGAGCTATTACATTATTTTTGTGATAGCTCCTTTTATTTTTATATGTTTTCATTATGATCTGTTTGTCATTTTCAACGGCAATACCTTTATTGTAAAAATAAAAATATCAAGATTTTGGAAATCCTTTTATTCTATAATATTAGAGATATGGTGACCCTTGAAAAACTGATGGTGATGGCGTTTAATAAAAAGATTGAACCGTATGCGCGCCTTCACATCGACGCAATACCCGACCCGGATCAGCCGGAGAGACCATTTCCTTTTTCCCCGGATATGGCGACCATCGACCATATCCGCTATTTCGGCACTGCGCCCGGGTTTTATTCACAATCAAATCATGAGTACAAAACCCGTCTGATGATTGCTATTCGACGTTTTCTTTGTGTTATAATAATTCTGGCTGTTCCGGCAACGGCTTCGGCTGGATCGGGTACCTGGCGTTATGCATTAGGGTATTGTTTTTTAAACAATGTGAATGAATTAAAACATTCTTATAAAAACCTGTCAAAAGAGGCCAGCGATGGCGATGACATTTATAACACTTCCATCAATTTAAGCTTCCAGCCATATTATCAATTTCAAAGTGGATTCCGGGCCGGTGCCGGTGCCGGGCCATTAATTATTTTTCTGGGTGATGCACATCATGTCCAGATACCGGTCAATGTGACCTTCGGTTATTCTTTTTTCCCCGATTCAACATTCTGCCCGTATTTCAGGGCCGGTATTTCATACCACATGGCATCCGGTGACTTTTACTCGGATTCTTCCCCCGGATTATACGGCGGAATCGGTGTTGAAATTTTTAATACAAAACCGGTTCATTTAGGCTTTGAATGTGTTTATGATGCGGCGAAAGTAACTCTTGATCGTTCATTAAAGCAACATCATGGGAAAATTAAAGCCGGAGAAATGACATTCTTTCTTTATGCAGATTTTCAATAAAAAGCAAATTGATGTCATTTAGTGTCATTGTATGCAAAAAGGAACTTACCAATATATCAAAAATTTAGACATTTTTGATTATAATTTCAGAAAGTTTTTCCATCTTTTCGAAAAAGAAGTGATCCGCTCCGTTAATGACGGAAAAGTCAGTGGCCGGATTCCATGTATCAACTAATTTTTCAACCACATCCGGTGGTGCAAATTCATCGCGGTTTCCGGTGGCCACCAGTTTCAGATTTAAGATGCGCAGGGATTGGTCTCACATCATTGATTTATAACATTAATCTATTCAATATTTTTTTCAGGTCATTATCTTCCGATAATTTTTTCCTGAAAGATGAAATATTTCGACTTACTGAAGAATAGATAACTTCAAACAGGTTGCCGATTTCTTCGTTTGTATATACGCCAAGTTGCCAGAAAAAATACATCAATAAATCCCTGTTGATTTTGGCTGATCCGAATACCCTTCCCGAACCGATAAATTCATCCGGTTAAGCGCTGCTGCTGTTTTTTTCAGTAAGATGCGGGGATCTGAAGCACGGATGGTATTGCGTTGCTGGGGTTGCTCCTTATGAGGTGTGTCGGGCAAATATCTTTTACCCATTTTTTCAACAAATTCCAAGCTCCCGAAAAACATACCATGGCGAAAATCCTCCCACAATTTTTTTTCCTCATGGGCATAATATTGCACTTTTTTTCGATACGCCTAAATTTTTACCTTTTGTCCGCCGGTAAAAAAAGAAAGTATCAATTCGGTTTTCAGCCAGTCCGGAGACTTTT
>CAZQLG010000448.1:0-2554 GCA_964594105.1 uncultured Desulfococcus sp.
GTATGGACACCCAAATATCGATTCAAAATACTTGAAGGAGAAATTGCAGAAGAGGTTGAAGAATGTATCAGAATGTTTTCTTCCCAACAAAAATGTAAATTATAGAGTTGAATGTCCAGAAAGATCATGTGCATTTGCTTGTGTTAATACCTCCCAGGATTTCAGTTTCGCAGTTTATGGGAATCATAAAAGGACGAACAGCGATTCGTGTATTGAATAAATTTCGTAAATTGCGTCAACAACCTTATTGGGGTAACAGATTCTGGGCCAGAGGTTATTGTGTTGATACAGTTGGCTTAGACACTGAAATGATAATAAAATATGTAAAGCATCAAGACAATAAGGATAAGTAAAAAGGTCAATCAAACTAATTAATAATTAGGGCAACTCAACTTCATCCCCTTCCAGGGGTTAAACCAATGCCGGCCCCTCTGGGGTCGGATTTTTACTTTTAAAGTTGGCGATGCCGCACATAATTCGCTTCTATTCAAAACTATTTTGTATCACCGGCAGGGGGTCTTTGTTTTACAATATAGGTCAGGGTGATTTTGTCTGTTGAATCGGGATCGACTTTTAGTGAAGCAGGGCTCAAGGCCGGTTTGACCGTTATTCCGCCTGATTTTTTAATATTGTCCAGTTGAATCTTTTCTGTGTAGATTGTTGTTATGTTGTTTAAAATATTTTTGGCACCGATAATTTTGACCTTTCCGGGTGTAATCGTCACGCTTTCAAGGGTCAGGCCTTCAGGCAGCTTGCCGGTCCAGTCCGCCTGGATCGGCAATTTTTTTTCTATGGAAACATCCAGTATTACTTTTACTGTCTGGGGTGTCACTTTTTTTAATAGTACACCGGGTGGCAGTGTAATGTTTTCCGGGGTGATGGTGAATGTATTAGTGCCGACAACTGCTTTGCTCAGGTCCAGCCGTACGTTGACCAGTTCGGGGCGGATGGATTTGATGAGGGTTCCCGATCCGCTGAGATTCAGGCTCACGTCATTTATTGAGGTCTCCAGAATTTGCATTTTGGGAGTGCGGTTCATATATTCGATGGGAATTTCAAGGGTGCCCAGGGTTTCAAGGCCACGTGCAAGACTGAACCAGACGCCCGAAACGAAAAAAAAGGATAGAACAGCGGCGAGTCCTAAGCGGAAATTTTCCTTTTTACGGGATGCGTCAGGTAGCATCGACACCCCCACATGATCTCTCAGAATTTGTTCCAGTTCCAGTTTGTCATGGATATCGATGATGCGGTCTCCCCTGGCAACCACCACCTTGCCGCGTTCTTCGGACACAACAACGACAAGGGCATCGGTTTGTTCGGCCAGGCCAGCAGCGGCCCGGTGGCGCGTTCCGTAATAGGATGGTAAGTCCGTTCGTTTTGACAGCGGAAGGATCACCCCGACTTCGGCAATGCGGTCCCCTTTAACGATCACGGCGCCGTCATGGACCGGGTTGTCATGCCAGAAAATACTGAGAATCATCTCTTTTGATATCTGCCCGTTCCAGGTGATACCGCTTTGGGTAAACTCTTTTAAATCTTCAATCGTCGGGAATACAAGTAGTGCGCCAATGCGTCGGCGCGATAATTCATAGATACTTTCAATCAAGATCTCTATGGGCGTTTTTATTGTTTTATAATGCAGGCCCCAGAGAATGCTTTTTAAGTTTTTGGTCTGTAAAACACTGCGGATTTCATCTTTAAACACAATGATAATAATGAGGGCGGCAAACGCGATAATACCCTGGAAGGCCAGGCTAGTCACAATAAGGCCTATGGCAGCGGCAATGCGCTGCAGTATCCAGAGCAGGGTGATACCGGTGAGTACCCGAAATACATTGGTCCCGCGGAAAAGGACATAGAGTCGGAAAAGAATATAACTGTTTAAGGCAATATCAACGATGTCCCGCCACTGGATGCTGTTTAAAAATAGAATAAAATCGTAGTGCATATCAATCCGTGATGCTAAAACGTAATGTTTTGAAAATATTGCCCCGCAGATCGCTGATCTCAATGATCCAGGGGCCTTTGTCTATTGCACGCAACTCGATACTGCTGAAGGTGGACCATTTCGGTGATTTAAGAGATAATTTTTTTCGGGTGACCATTCGACCCCGATGATACCAAGTGTGATAGATAAACATGTTTTCCAGTACCGGGTCAAATGCGGTAAAACAGGAAATTTTGCCGCTGTCGATGGAAAACACTATAGCCGGAGTTACAGGGGCATAATGTTGGACCCCTTCACACATGACAGCTTGTATCAGCAACGCTTTTTGGCCGTTCTGTTCTGTCGGTGAATCTGATTTTGATTGCGAACAGACCGGTATCACGCTGGTGAAAAACAATGACAAAAATAAAAAAAAGATGCTGGTTTTCATTATATTGCTCCTGACGATTATTTTAGCAGAGCATGAAGATATAGCTATGAATCAGCTGCTTACAATTTTCGGGGTGCAGTTGGAGAAAAACAGCGCATTGAAATCAATATCCGTGCTTTTATAATCGTTGGGTGTCGCTCAAAAAAAGTTTCGGCTGGTTCAACAGCCTCCGGTAA
>CAZQLG010000449.1:0-2554 GCA_964594105.1 uncultured Desulfococcus sp.
ACCCTGCATTTAAAGGGCTGGTCGGATTAAACTGTGAAGTTTATGATACGGATCAGATCTGCAGTCAGACTGATGTTGTCTTTTTGGCCCTCCCGCATAAACTGCCCATGGCGTTTGCTCCGGACCTGCTGAAAAACGGCAAAAAGGTGATTGACCTTTCTGCGGATTTTCGGTTTTCAGATCCGGCAAAGTATGAAGCCGTGTATCAGCCTCACACATCCAAAGAGCTGTTTTCACAATCCGTTTATGGTCTTTCAGAGGTGTTTTTTGATCAGATCAAAAATGCGGACCTGATTGGCAATCCGGGATGTTACCCCACCAGTGTGATTCTGCCGCTGTATCCGCTTTTAAAAGCTGGTTTAATCGATGTGACCACCATTATTGCAGATTCAAAATCAGGAGCCAGCGGAGCCGGGCGGTCACTTTCACTGACCACCCATATTAGTGAAATCTCTGAATCCTTTAAGGCCTACAAAGTAACTGGCCACCGGCATAAGCCGGAAATGGATGAAGTCTTGACGGATGCAGCCGGACAGCCGGTGGATATAACATTTATCCCACATCTGCTGCCCATGTCTCGGGGAATGGAATCGACCATTTATGCGAGTCTGAAAAAGCGTGTGACACCAGATGAAATCTATAGTTGTCTGTCAGAATTTTATGCAGATTGTCCGTTTATCCGACTCTATGATCACGGAGTTGCAACAGATACTGCAAATGTCAGAGGAACCAATTTCTGTGATATCGGTTTTGTTCTGGAAAAAGATAAGAACCGGATTGTCATGATGTCTGTGATTGATAACCTGGTTAAAGGCGCTGCCGGCCAGGCGGTACAGAATATGAATATCATGCTGGGACTGGATGAAACTGCCGGGCTGAACACCATGCCGTATCCTATTTAATCCTAAGTTGAGCGTTTTAAATTTTTAAAATATGGTAACGATATGAGAACAAAACAGATTTCCGTTTTTATTGAAAACCGATCCGGCCGACTGGCTAAAATTACCACCTCCCTTGGAAATGTTGGTGTTAATATCCGGGCCATGTCGCTGGCCGATACGTCTGATTTTGGAATTTTACGCCTGATTGTCAATGATACAAACAAAGCCAAAGAAACGCTGCAGGATCACGGATTTACTGTCAGGGTTTCGGAAGTCACCGCCGTGGCGATTCCTGATATGCCCGGTGCACTTGGCAACCTGCTGTCGATCATGGAGCATGCCGGATTAAATGTTGAATACATGTATGCATTTGTTGAAAAAAATATGGACCAGGCAATTATCATTTTTCATTTTGATGATATTGATAAGGCCATAGACACCCTGCTGGAAAATGATATTAACGTGATAGAAGAAAAGAAATTACTGACGATGTAGTGTTTATATATATTTTTTTTGTAACTATTAAAAACGGAGGTGCTGATTTTGAAACGAATTCTTTTATTAACCTGTTTATGTGCGATCATGTTGTTTACTGCTTCAACAATTTATGCAAACCCGAAAGATTACCATGTCGGGTGTGCCCTTGCGGTGACTGGTAAAGCATCATGGCTCGGAGAACCCGAGCGGAACACTGTTGAAATGATTGCAAAAGAAATTAATGCTGCCGGTGGTATCAATGGGCATAAGCTGGTTCTGCACATTGAAGACACTCAGGGAGATAATACCCGTGCGGTGAACGCGATTAAAAAGCTGATTAAGAAAAACAAAGTATGCGCTATTATCGGCCCCTCAAGAAGCGGCACTTCTATGGCTTCCATTCCGGTAGCCACCCAGTCAAAGATACCAATGCTTTCCTGTGCATCTGCGGCTGTGATTACTGCTCCGGCGGAAGAACGAAAGTGGATATTCAAAGTCGGTCCGGATGACAGTGATGCGGCCCGCAATATTTTTGAACATATGAACGCCAACAACATCAAGCAGATCGGTATCATGAGCGGAACTACCGGTTTTGGTGCTGCCGGCCGCGAACAGCTGAAAAAACTGGCAGGTGGTTACGGTATTGAAATTATAGCTGACGAAACATACAGCCCGGCAGATACGGACATGACCGCCCAGTTAATCCGTATTCGAAAATCCGGCGCTCAGGCAATTATTAACTGGTCGATTGTTCCGGCACAGTCTATTGTTTCCAAAAACATGCAGCAATTAAAGATGATCACACCGCTGTATCAGAGTCACGGATTTGCCAATATTAAATATGCCGAAGCTGCCGGAGAATCTGCTGAAGGGTGTATTTTCCCGGCTGGAAGAATTATGGCAGTGGATACACTGGCTGGTGATCAACCGCAGAAACCGGTTTTGTCCGCATATAAGAAAGCGTATGAATCAGCATATAATGAGCATGTCAGTACATTCGGCGGACACGCCTATGATGCGTTATGGCTGGTTGTCAATGCACTGAAAAAGGTTGGCGATGATCCGGCACTGATCCGGGATGAGCTTGAAAAAACGACTTTTATCGGTGTTGGGGGCGTTTTTGAATATTCTCCTGAAAATCATTGCGGTCTCGACAAAGATGACTTTGCCATTTTAACGGTTAAAGATGGCAAGTT
>CAZQLG010000450.1:0-2549 GCA_964594105.1 uncultured Desulfococcus sp.
GATTCATCCATCGGAACTGGCGTTTGACATAGATGGCGTGATCGCAGACACCATGACATTATTTATTGATATTGCCAGAAAAGATTTCGGGATTGGTGATATCAGGTATGAAGATATCAAAGAATACAGCCTGAACGGAATCGATAGCGTGGATGCATTGACGATGGTGAAAATCATAGATCGTATTCTGACAGGGAAACATTCAGGCGTTTTGGAACCCATAGATGGGGCGGTGTCGGTTCTGCAAAAACTCAACCGGAAACACTGGCCCACGTTTTTTGTGACGGCCCGGCCGGATGCGGAGCAAGCCAGAGAGTGGATATTAAATACATTGTGCCTTGCACCGGATTGTTTTGAAATTGTTGCCACCGGGTCTTTTGATGATAAGCGGGAAGTCCTTTTAGACAGGGGGATTACGTATTTTGTTGAGGATCGGCTGGAAACCTGTTTTACGTTAAATGAAGCCGGTATTCATCCCATTGTTTTCAAGCAACCCTGGAATAGGAAGCCGCATCCTTTTTATGAGGTTGAAAATTGGCAGGAACTTGAATCGTTGATTATCTTGGATTGAGTTTGAATGAGCGATACTTCTTTAAAACAATTACTGGATACGTTTGTGGATTTTCTTTCCACGGAGAAAGGGTATTCGGATAATACCTGCCGGGCATATTCTAATGACCTGAAGGATTTTATTGCCTATTTTCTTTCAAATAGAGCATTGGCAATAACATATGAGGAGGATGATGATGAAAAAGATATTGATGTCCAGGATGTTGCTGCTGTCAGTGGCTTGATCATACGAGGATATCTTGGTTTTTTGCATAAACAGAATATAAAAAAATCATCCGTGGCCCGGAAGCTGTCATCTATTCGATCTTTTTTAAAATTTTTGGAAAAACACGGGGTGATTTCAGAAAATCCGGCAACTTCTGTGATAACACCGAAACAGGATAAGCCGATACCGAAGTATTTAACGGTTGATGATATGTTTCGACTTCTGGATTCCATAAAAACCGACACCCTGAACGGTAAAAGGAACCGGGCATTACTGGAAACAATGTACTCCACGGGCATTCGCGTTTCCGAACTGGTGGGGCTGAACATAGGGGATGTGGACTTTTCAGGAAAAGTTATCCGGGTGACCGGAAAAGGAAATGTGGAACGGATTGTTCCGATTGGTCAAAAATCATTGGCGTTTATCAAAGATTACCGGAAATTCCTTGACTTGCAAAAGGCGGTTCCGGTCAATTATAAAGGGGCATTATTTTTAAATAAAAACAAAGGCCGGCTCACAGCACGATCGGTTGCCAGAATTCTCGATAAATCTTCCCGTGATGCGGGTTTGATGATTCCGGTCGCGCCTCATGATTTCAGGCATTCTTTTGCCACTCATATGCTGGATGCCGGGCTTGATTTGCGGGTGGTTCAGGAGTTGCTCGGTCATAAGCAGTTGTCCACCACCCAGAAGTATACGCATGTCAGTATTGACCGCCTGATGGTGGCATATGACTCGGCGCATCCTCGAAAATAAAACGATTGCCGATCTTATCGCATCTACTGTGTCAAATGCTTATCCGCATAGGCGACTATAGCGAAAAAGCATTTTTCTTGTAGCTGTTTTAAATTTGGGGCAACCTCGACAATCGCTAATTACAATTAAAATGATGTTGAAGGAAAAAACAAGAAAGTAAAATTATGGGGGGAGAGATAAAAAGATAACATGCAGAATTTTCACGGCACAACAATTCTTGCGGTCACATATAATGGGAAGATGGCAATTGCCGGTGATGGGCAGGTCACATTAAACAATTCGGTGGTGAAACATCATGCCAGGAAAGTCCGCCGGATTTATAATGACCTCATTGTTGTCGGGTTTGCCGGCGCGACCGCCGATGCCCTGACCCTTTCCGAAAAACTTGAAACAAAGCTGGAACGGTATAATGGGAATTTAATCCGTTCCGCAGTGGAATTGGCCAGAGACTGGCGCACGGACAAATATCTGCGCCGTTTAGAAGCTATGATGATTGCCGTGGATGCCGAACAAATGCTGCTTATTTCGGGAAACGGAGATGTGATTGAGCCGGATGAAGGGGCACTCGCGATCGGTTCTGGCGGTATTCCGGCGTATGCGGCAGCCACCGCGCTTTTAAAACATGCGGATGCTTTAGCGTTGAGCGCCCGGGACATTGTTGAACAATCAATGAAAATTGCGGCCAGTGTTTGTGTGTTTACCAATGATGTCGTGACCATTGAGGAATTTGGATAGATAGGTATAAGGTATAAGGTTTAAGGCTGAAGGTAGAAGTAAAAGAAATAATGAAATAAAATTTGGATAACTAAAATATGAGTGATTTAAAACCAGCTGAAATAGTCAAAGAACTTGATAAATATATTATTGGACAAGACCGGGCAAAACGCTCGGTTGCGATTGCATTGCGAAACCGATGGCGCAGGCGGAATGTGGATGCGGAACTCCGTGATGAGATTGCACCGAAAAATATCATATTAATCGGACCCACAGGGGTAGGAAAGACGGAGATTGCCAGGCG
>CAZQLG010000451.1:0-2544 GCA_964594105.1 uncultured Desulfococcus sp.
ATATTTTATATTTTTTTGTCTTATTATTAAAATCATACGTCCCGAGGTCTGATATAATACCCAATTGATTAAATTTGAATATCATACGCTCATATTTGATTCAATATAAAACATACTTATAAAGATTTGCCCCGAAGCCTATTTATACTTCACAGACTTCTTTTTCCCACCAAATTGGAACTGAAAAACTGAACAATTCAATCGAAAACGACAGTCTTGCTAATTTTTTCAGATGTGCAGAATATCGATAACGATCCTTAACATTCTCTACTTTTTTGACATACCATATATTGATTGAGAAGTTTTACAGAATTTATGAAAAAACTTCGGCTGGCTATTGTAAGATGCAATGGAATGAATATTTTAGCGGGGATGACTGTGGCAAGCAGCCTTGATTATTTTCAGTCCTATTTCCTGAACACTGTTTTCAGCAGATTAATTACCCCCTTCATGATATTATCGGAATATCTGATTTATGAATCCTTATATCCAACTTATCTCAAATGATAGATTGCGACAAATTGACCATAACGTTAAGATTTATTAGATATTTCCATAATCTCGAATTAAAAAATATATTGACACATTGCGTCATGATATTTTATATTCCATAGTTTTATTCTATTATTAGCAATATTAATTAACTATGCTTTACTATTGCAAACTTAATAATAATATCAAATTTTTATCGATTCTTTTGATAAATATTTTATTACAATTCAAATCCTTTAAATAATAAAACTTATATATTCCTCATGGATAAGGTCCTCATAATTGACGGAGATGCAGAATATGTTCAGTCCCTAAAATTGAGCCTGGATAAATTGCATCAGTTTGAGGTGCAAACCGTTACCTCTGGTAAAAAGGCCATTGATCTAATCAAAAATAATAATTTTTCTGTATTTGTAATCGAAGTAATTCTCCCTGATATGGACGCTCTGGATCTGCTGGTTTACATGACACAAAAACGACCGAATACGCCCTGCATTGTCATGACGGATCAGGGCAAGCCATGGTTCAAAGAAAAAATGACGCAACAATCGTTCCTTTATCATCTGGAAAAGCCTTTTAAAATCAATGTGCTGGCCTCTGCTATCTTTGTCGGTTTGAATCTCAGGGATGAGGGAAAGAATCTTAAAGGAATGACAATGTCAAGTATTTTGCCGCTGGTCGAAGCTTTGCAAAAGACTGGTCGCATGGAAATTGCATCAAAAGATAAAGGAAAAGGATTCCTTTATTTCAAAGACGGTATAATTATCGATGCACATTATAAAAATTTAAGCAGTGAAACGGCTGCACAGGAAATGGTTTTGTGGGATCGCATTTTTATTAAGTTTGTCAGAATTACCGCAATGTCGCACACGAAAACGCATCAAGACCCATCTCATGGATATGGTGGGCGCAAGCTGGGATAAAGACTGTGATTTTGTATATTGATGAATTAAAACTGACCCCTAATTGTATCAGAAATGTTTTTAAAAAATATCATGAAGAAATTAATCGAATTGCAGGTTATCAGGCTTTGGCTGTAATCAGTGAAAATGGTAAAATGCTGGCTTCTGACCAAAAAAAATCTGAAATAAATTTATCCCAATTGGTCGGCGATATGGATAAATTGTTTTCTTCCCCTGATCGTTATGAATTTCTAAATATCAATAAAGGTGAAGTGGTTACCCTGCATAAGCAGGATAGTATCGTGTTAATTATTAAACCTAAAAAAGAAACAATCCCCCGTATTCGCCTGATAGGTGTTACCTCGGTTAAGGGTAATTGGTTTTATCTGAAAATGAACTTATTAAAAATACTCGACGGAATTTTGATTGCTTAATTTTTTCTCAGATTGTTTTAATGATGAATGGATGAAATCGCCCCTCTTGAAGTCACCCCAGATCTTTTATATGCACCAAAACCAAAGACACTCCCTTTATGGTTAACGTTTAAAGTGCAACATATGTCTATAAAACGACAGTATTGCATAATTTTTCAGAGGTGAAGCATGTCGATAAAAAGTCGTAATTTTTCTATTGTCGTGATTGACACTATATCTTGTGTTATATAAAATATCCAGATGGTCATTTGGGTTTATGAGTAAAATCCCAAACTGTTCTTTTTTTGATACTGAAAACCCAAATATACATAATAGAAACGAATGTAAGGGGTTAATATGAGGGCAACAAAATGTTCTTTGATTTTTCAATAAATATTTTCTAACCTAAGTTTGTATTAAATAATAAAGATCTCTTGAAATACGTTGAATGCTTTAGCGAAATTTATGTTTTTATAGTCTACCGGTATGCTTTATTATAATTTGGTATTTCCGTCGGGTAAATTATGATGAGGATGCCGAATCCTGATAGACAATGTCCTTACATGTTGAAAAAAGCATAACTTAAAATTGTAAAAATTTATAATTAAAGTGGGTATGAATAAATTAATATCGAATCTGATCTGTTACCTTCCAATTTACTGTATAAAACCAGTAGTCATTCATGTCAGAACCACCATGATCTACACCCATACCGTGAAAAGTGTCACGCTCAAAGA
>CAZQLG010000452.1:0-2539 GCA_964594105.1 uncultured Desulfococcus sp.
GCACTATTTTATTTTCTCAATCCTTTTTTCCCTTTTCTATTCTTTTAACCCAGTCTCTAATCCTGAAATCTCAGCCTGCCCAGTGAATTTTTATCCGGTGAAATCAGGTATTTTTTTTATTTCACCGGGGCACGACAGTGAGGAGCGTAGCGGATTCCACCAGGGTCTTTTGCTTTATTTCCATAAGGCAAAGGGCTCAATGCGTTCAGGTTATTTTCAAATTTTAGCATGTTGACAATCCGACGGTTTTCCTTCAATGCCGCGAAACTGAAAAATGAAGGAAAAATTCAGCTACCCGGCCCCCATGATCTGTCCTGACCCCAGAGCCTTTGCACTGCACAAGATCTGGCTGAGTGAACAACCGGATCGTGATCCGCTCAAGAAGAAAAGGGATCGGCACCAGGCCATGACCGTCGCCGGCCTGATACACAGTTATCTGCCGCAATGCCCATTTTTATCTGAGGATCTGAGGATGTTTCCCCAAAAAGTATTCGAGGTCGGCAGCAATAAGATCAAAAATCAGGAGCCACCGGCAGGGATTTAGAAAAAAGCGACACATCCTCGATTACCAATGGGCTCCGGCAATTTCTGTTTCTCTTATCCTGCAATACCCACTTTTTATACAATAATTGGCGAGGAAAATGGGCCCGATCGTTTTTATTTGACTTTGCAGCCATAATTGCGCACAATACCTCAAAAAAATTGAGGTATTGTGCAATGGCAAACACAACTGAACGTTACCGAAATCTATTTAAAATTGCCTCTATGCAGGGTGGCTTTTTTACGACAAAGCAAGCCATAAGTGTCGGGTATAATAGCAACGGTCACCCTTACCATGTAAAATCCGGGAATTGGATCAGAGAACATCGTGGTATATACCGCTTGGCGAATTTTCCAATGGGGGATCGCCCTGATTTGATGTTGTGGTACCTGTGGTCGAGAAACCGTAAGGAAGAACCACAGGGCATCTATTCCCATGAAAGTGCACTGGCACTTCACGAATTGTCAGATGTTAATCCGGGCAAGCTATATATGACTGTACCTGTAAATTTTAGACGCAATACCAGTCTACCTGATATTGTGGTACTTCACTATGGTGACATTACAGTCGAAGAGGTCGATCATATGCACGGTGTGAAAGTCACAAATGCAATGCGTACGATCATTGATGTCATCATGGAAGGAACGCTCTCCGAAGATTTGATTAAGCAGGCAATTAAAGAAGCAACCAATCAAGGTATGGTTACAAAAAAGACGCTTAAAAAATTTAGCAAAGAATACAAAATATTAAACGATCTCATTGATAAGATGAAAGTATGAACGCCACACGGAAATATATAACCGCAACTGCTTTTAGGGTCTCCTTGGAAACAAGACTCAAACAAATCGCCAATACTGAACAGGTCGATCTGCAACGACTTCGTCGTATGGTTGCTTTCGATCGATTTCTTGCACGAATTGTTCAAGACAAACAAACTCGATGGGTGCTCAAAGGGGGGTATGCAATGGAATTGAGATTGCGAAAAGCCCGAGCCACGAAGGATATCGATCTTACGATTGAAGACCCTAAACATTTTTTATATACTGACGGATTATTGAATGAAGCATTGCGTGAAGAACTTCAAGAACAAACAAGTCGAGATTTGGGAGATTATTTTGTTTTTATGATCGGAGTGCCAATGATGGATATTAACGCAGCCCCATATGGAGGTGCACGTTATCTTGTTGATGCCAGGTTGGATGGTCGTACTTTTGTGAAATTCCACCTTGATATCGGTGTTGGGGACGCGGTGCTTGAACCTTTAGAGTCTATAATAACAAGAGATTGGCTGGGATTTGCAGGACTCGGACCTGCGACAGTCTTGATTCTATCCAAGGAGCAGCAGTTTTCTGAAAAATTACATGCGTATACTTTTCCGAATCGAAGCACACTAAACTCACGGGTTAAAGACCTTGTAGACATGGCATTGCTAATAAGGCAAGGTGGACTTGATCCGCAGAGGATCAAGGCGTCGCTTGATGTAACATTTATGAGAAGAAAAACACATAGTCTGCCTGAAACATTGAATTCCCCGCCTGATAACTGGAAACCAGTGTTTGAAAAATTAGCCAAATCTTGCGGCGTTACTGATGATATTGAAAAAACATTCACGTTGCTTGAAGAATTTATGAAAAAAATCTGACTTTGGATTGAAAATAAAACCATCAAAATCATATCCGACAGGAATTATCGGATTGACAGGATTTTTTATACAGGGGGCAGGAAAATTTTTTGGGCGGGACCAGTCTGTAATATCCCGACATGTCGGTAATATTTTTAAAGAAGGGGAACTGGTCCGGGAAAGCAATATGCAAAAAATGCATATTGCCGGGTCAGACAAGCCAGTGGCCTTTTACAATTTGGATGTGATCATCTCGGTAGGCTATCGCGTTAAATCTCAGCGAGGTGTCCATTTTCGTCTGTGGGCCACCCAAACCCTGATGAACTCGTAAAAAGCTTTTCAAGCCATGCATGGCCATATATCCGAAAGGAACTTGG